>NZ_CZVH01000056.1:0-11994 GCF_001458555.1 Candidatus Kryptobacter tengchongensis
CAAAAAACAGATAGAGAGATTGAAGAAATTAAGAATGGAAAGAGATAATGATAAGGTGAAATTATCGTTGAAGAGATTAAAAGAAGGTGCACTCCTCGGGGAAAATTTAATGCCTTTAATAATTGAATGCGTTGAAGCTTATGCAACTATCGGAGAAATTTCAGATGCCTTAAGGGAAATCTGGGGAGAATATAAGGAGAGGTGAAGATGAAAATAAGCAGGCAAAAATATGCACAGATTCAACTTTTAAAAAATAAAAAATACAGATATAAAACTGGTCTTTTTATCATTGAAGGAGAAAAGCTTATAAAAGATGCGATTAAATTCGGCGCTGAAATTTCGTATGTTGCCTATTCTGAGAAATTTTTGAGGACGCCACAAAATCAAGAGTTTTTGAATCACCTCAAGAACAAAAAAATTGAAGTTTATGAAATTGGTGAAGATGAACTTGAAAAGATCTCAGATGTTGAAACATCACAAGGGATCATCGCTGTTGCAAAAATGTTTGAATATAGCGAAAACGATCTTTTGAAAAATATACAGCGGAAAAATTATTCAACTGTTGTCGCCCTTGATAGAATCTCCGATCCAGGGAATCTTGGGGCAATTTTCAGAGTTTGTGATTGGTTTAAAGTTGACCTCGTTTTGATTTCAGATATGAGCGTTGATGTCTTTAACCCAAAGACACTCAGGGCAACGATGGCTTCAGTCTTTAATGTTCCCTTCTTGCAAAATGTTGATTTGAAAAATTATCTAATTAAATTGAAAAGTTTGGGATTTAAAATTTTCTCCACCGCTCCGTCTGGGAAGATAGATTTTCATGAGTTGAGCAACGAAAATAAAATTGTGTTAATTTTTGGAAGTGAAGCCCATGGCGTTAGCGAGGAACTTTGTAAAATCTCGGATACAACAGTGAAAATAAAAAAATTCGGCAAAGCGGAATCTTTGAATGTTGCAGTTTCGGTTGGAATAATTCTTTCTGAAAGAGCTTATTCTATTTTTGAGCGATGATGAAAATTCCTGGGTAAACGAGGTGATTTTCAGGTATGATATCAATGATTTCAAAACCTATCGGGGTAAGAATTTCAACGAATTCGGAAGGGGTCATGTAATTTAGTTCTGGTTTTACATCATCCCCGTAAACTTTTAGTTTTAATTTGAGTTTCTCCTCAAATTTTGTGTATTTAAATCTGAAAGATCCTGATTTCAATGTGTCTTTTATAAAGATGATTCCGCCAGTTTCAAGCGAATTGTAAATTTTTTTTAGCAGTTCAATCTTTTCAATGTGTTTTAGGAAAAGAAGGACATCAATAAGAAGGACAAGTTTTAAATTATCTAATTCAAAATCTTCAAAGGTGTTTGTGAATTCAACATCTGTTTTTTCAGCTGATCTTTTGGCTTCGTTTATCCTTGTTGTTGAAATGTCAAAACCGACTACTTTCAATTTTGGATTTTTTATCTTTATATAATTTGAGAAAATCCCATACCCACAACCATAGTCAAAGACAGAACCTGATTCGGGAATGTAATTATCAAGATGTTTTTTATTTGATTGAAGTTGAAAATTATTCTTGCGTAAATCTTCAGCTTTTCCGAAAATTTTGCATTTTTGTAAAGATTGATGAGTGTAAGTTGCTCATCTGAAATTTTCATATCGTTTGAGCTTCCATCTATTTACATTTTCCCTTGAATTCGGTGATTGTGCTTGCAATTTTGTTGAAATCTTTTGGTGCATTTTTTCAAGGTTCAAGATTCCTGAAGCGATGGCAATTGCAATTTGAGTTGATATAGAGCCATCGGTTGAAATTTCAGCGCTTTCTTTCAACTCAGATGGATTAAAATAATTTTTAATAAAATGCGTGTCGTATTTACCTTTGCGGAAAAATTCATTGCTCATAACCCAGAGGCAAAATGGTATTGTTGTCTTAACTCCATAAATTTTATACTCGCTGAGGGCTATCTTCATTCTTTCAATTGCCTCAATCCTATTTCTTCCCCACGCTATTATCTTTGAAATCATCGGGTCATAATGAATCGTTATTTCATTTCCCGCTTCAATTCCAGCATCAATTCTGATCCATGGACCGCTTGGCTGTTTTATTTCGGTGATTTTTCCAGTTGACGGAAGAAAATTATTAAATGGATCTTCGGCATAGATTCTGCATTCAATTGCATGTCCGTGTGGTTTTATATCTTCTTGCGAGAAACTCAACTTATTTCCGAGGGCAATTTTTATCTGTTCAGCCACTATATCAATTCCAGTGACCATTTCTGTTACAGGGTGTTCAACTTGAAGGCGGGTATTCATTTCAAGGAAATAAAAGTTTCTATCTTTATCAACTAAAAACTCAATTGTTCCAGCGTTTTCGTAATTTACAGCTTTTGCAATTTTGATTGCTGATTCAAATAATTTTTCCCTTAAATCAGGGGTGATGATTGGCGATGGTGTTTCTTCAATTACTTTTTGGTGCCTTCTTTGAATTGAGCATTCTCTTTCCCCAAGCGCGATGACATTTCCAAATTTATCTGCAAGTATTTGCACTTCAATATGATGTGGTTCCTCAACATATTTTTCAATATAAACTCTATCATCTCCGAATGCGAACATGGCTTCATTTTTGGCTCCTCTTATTGCTGATTCAAGTTCACTTTCCTCATAAACGATTCGCATTCCTTTGCCACCACCACCAGCTGCTGCTTTGATTAAGATTGGTAAGCCTATTTCTTTGGCAATTTTGATTGTCTCATTTGTATCAGTTATTGGATTTTCGGAGCCCGGGACTATTGGAACGCCAACGCTTTTTGCAATTTTTCGTGCTTCAAGTTTATCCCCCATTTTTTTAATTGCATCAGGTGATGGACCCACAAAAATTATCCCGTTATCCTGCACGAGTTTAGCAAATTCTTCATTTTCAGAAAGAAAACCATATCCTGGATGAATTGCGTCTGCTTTCAAATCTTTAGCCACTTTTATTATTTTTTCCATGTTGAGATATGTTTCTATTGGATTTGCCTCGCCTATACATTCAGCATAATCAGCTATCGCAACGAAAGGTTTATCTTTATCAACTTTTGAATAAATTGCTATTGTTTCAATTCCAAGTATTTTACAGCTTCGCATAACTCTAACTGCGATTTCACCACGGTTTGCAATTAAGATTCGCATAGATTTTGATATTTTATTTTTGAAAGGTGAGCGATTTAGTCAACATTCAACTCAACAATGGTAACTCCATCGCCACCTTCTTCCCAGCTTCCTGAACGAAATGATTTGACATTCGGATGTCGTTTTAAAAATTCAGCTATCTCCTTTTTTAATTTTCCCGTACCTTTGCCATGAATTATTTCAATTCGTTTCAACCTGTATAGAAAGCTCGTATCAATAAATTTATCAATTGCATTTATCGCCTCATCTGCTCGCATTCCTCTCACATCAATTTTCGTTGATACAGGCGCAAAAAGGTCAATTGCTGAGGTTAATTTTTTAGCTTCTTTTTGCTCAACCTTTTCAAGCACATCCGTCTTTAGAAGCATTTTCACAGCGCCGAAGGCAACGACAACATTTGATCCATCAACCTGCAAAACTTCACCGATTTGTGTTCCATCTCTCATCTTTACTAAATCCCCTGGTTTAAGCTCAATTATTTCATCTTTTTGTTCCTCAAGCTGTTTTGACAATTCATGAAATTGTTTGTTTATCTGTTCAGCGACTTTGTGCGCGTGCTTTATGCTTTCTTTTGAAGCCTCTGTTTCTTTTATCTTTCTTATCGCTTCTTCAATTTTTGCTCTCGCATTTTCAGCTATTTCTCTGAGTTCCGCAAATGCTTCTTTTTTTGCCTTTTTCTTTTCGCGCTCAACCTCAGCAAGTTTTTGTTTATACTCCGAAATCATTTTGTTAAGTTTTTCATCTTTTTCCTTTAATTCGTTTACAAGTTTTCTGTATTCAACCTCAAGTGCTTCAAGGCGTGATAAAATTTCCTCGGCTTTTACTTGATGTTCATTAAGATTTTTCTTTGCGCTGTTTATTATCTCCTCATCAAGTCCAAGTCGCTTCGCAATTTCAAATGCATAGCTACTTCCCGGAACACCAATTCTTAATCTATAGGTTGGAGCAAGCGTTTGATGGTCAAATTCCATTGCTCCGCATTCAATTTCGGGATTGTTATAGGCATAAAATTTAATTGTGCTGTTGTGAGTTGTGACGATTACAGATGATCCTTTGGCTTTCAATTTTTCAATTATGGCAATTCCAAGTGCTCCACCCTCTGCAGGATCAGTTCCGGAACCAAGCTCATCAAGGAGTACAAGGGTTTTGTTATCAGCTTCGGAAATTATCTTTTTCAGATTTTTAATGTGCGAACCGAAAGATGAAAGATCTTTCTCAACTGATTGTTCGTCGCCTATGTCAATGAAAACTTTTTTGAAAATTCTTAATTTGCTTGATTCTTTCAATGGCACGGGTATCCCCGCTTGGGTCATAATTGTAAGTAAACCAACTGTTTTTAAAGCAACAGTCTTGCCACCTGAATTCGGTCCAGAGATCACAAGAACAGATGAACTATCACCAAGTTTAAAGTCAAGTGGGACAACTTTGTTCCGTCCATGCCTTAACAAAAGAATGGGATGATATGCAGAGTTTAAAACGATTGGACCATCATCGGAAATCTCAGGAGCATAACCATCTATTTGAAGTGCAAATTTTGCCTTCGCATAAATAAAATCAAGTTTGGCGAGGATATTTATGTTGGTCTGAAGATATTGTAAATTTTCTCTGACCTTATTTGTTAATTCCCGGAGTATTCGCTCAATCTCTTTCTGCTCTTGAAATTGAAGTTGCAAGATTTCGTTGTTTAACTCAACTATTTCAGCTGGTTCAATGAACACAGTTAAACCAGTTGATGATGTTCCATGAACAACGCCTAGCACATGTCTTTTATGTTCAACTTTAATTGGTATTACAAGACGACCATCCCTTTGAGGAATTATATCATCTTGAGTGTAATCTTTTTCCGAAATTTGCTTTAGAATTGCGTATAATCTTTTTCTCACATAATCTTGCTTTCTGAGGATCTCCTCACGAATTTGCCTAAGCTCTGGGCTTGCGTTATCCTTTACATTTCCAGTTTCATCTATGATTTCCTCTATATTATACTCAAGCACCCTGTTCACAAATATATTCCTTGCAAGTTCCCACAAATTTGGGTATTTCTGAGCTCGCTTGTTAAGATATTCTCTTATTAATCTTGAAGCAGTAAGGACTGACTTTATATCAAGAAAATCAGAAGGCGTCAAGAAACTTTCCTCAATTTCGCATCTTCTCAATGCGATTCGTATATCCTTGATGCCGTCAATTGGAAATGGGTCGTCGTAAGCAAGTAGGTCTTTCATTTCAACTGTCAATTTTAACTCTCTCTCAATGATGCTTTTATTTGTGTATGGTGAAAGGTTTTCAATGAGTTCAATGCCAATTTGTGAGGTCGCAAATGAGAGGATGTGTTGCTTTATTTTATCAAACTCAAGTTTATTTAGCGTCTCGTTATTCACCCTTTATCTTTTCAATTGTTTTTTGAATTTGTTCTTTAAATCTAATTTTTGATCCAAAATTTTTCTCAATGAAATCGTAAACCCCAATGGTTGCTTTCGTCACTGGCTTATAAAATTTTGAGGTATTTCTGACCTGTTCTGATGGGAAATTAATTGAAGCAAGAAAGATAAGCAAAATCCCAAGTATTAAAAGACCCTCAAGAAGTCCTAAAATCGCTCCGAGAATGTTATCAGTTAGTTCAATGAAAATTGAAACATTTTTCAGGAATCTTGCGAGCAATGTTGCCGTTAGGATGGACGTCAGAAAAATTAAAAACATTGCAAGATAAGGTGAAATATCAGCAGATACCCCTATATCGTTCAAAAACTGGGCAACTTTCAAGTTATGTTTCACGCCAAGCCATATGCCAAGCACAGCTCCAGCGAGGGCAAGTATTCTTGTTATAAATCCTTTTTTAAAACCACGGTATACAAAAATCGCAAGCAAGCAAAGTATTATGTAATCAAGCCAATTCACTGTGATTGAAGTTTTTCTTTAACGATTTTTTGAACAATTGCGCCATCAGCTTTCCCACGGAGCTCTTTCATCACTGCTCCCATGACCTTGCCGATATCTTTAGGTCCTGTTGCGCCGATTTCTTGAATAACTTTTTCAACGAATTTTGTTATTTCTTCCTCTGACATTTGTTCAGGTAGATATTCATTTAAAATTTCAAGTTCTTTTCTCTCTTTTTCAGCAAGGTCGGTTCTACCACCTTTCTCAAAAAGTTCAATCGCTTCTTTTCTTTTTTTGATCTCGGATTTTATAACTTGAATTTCATCTTCCTCTGTTAATTCCTTTCCTTCACCCTTTCTTTCAATTTCTTTCCTTCTTATCATTGTTTGGAGCATTCTTACAACTTCAAGCCGAATTTTATCGCCAGATTTCATGGCATTTTTTAATTCATCTGCAAGTTTTTCTCTGAGCCCCATTTTTTTCACGATTTTGTTTTTAAAAATAAAAAGGCAGGACAATCGCCTGCCTTTCATTTTGTTAAGAACCTATCTAACAATCTTTTTAAAGCTTTTATGCTAAAACACATTACAGCTTTTGCAAAGTTGAGTAATTAATTCTTAATGCATCCGCCTTTCTTAATCTCTGTTGAATATCAATCACGATCCCCATCTTTGAATCTCTGTCAATTCTAAGCGAAACGATGACATTTGGATTCTCTTGCCTTTTTCTATACATGATGTCAATGATATCATCAAGTTGAACTATATTATCATCAATTTGGATTCTTCCATCCTTTCCAACCCATATATAGGAAATAAGTCGTTTGTTCTCAATTTTTTCAATAGCAGCTGCTTCTGGTAAAATATACCTAACTTTGACATCGTAAACTTTAATCGTTGTCGTGACCATGAAAAACAGTAACATCATGAAAATGATATCAGGCAAGGATGCAGTTGGAACACGTGGTTTCGTTTGTCCGAATTTTTTCTGAAATTTCATTTATTTATCACCTCGTTTATTTAACTTCTTCTGGTTCGGCGATTGAGATACGAATTGGGACCTCTTTTTTGACTTCTTCCTGTTGATCTTTCGTCAGGTCTTTAAAAGACTTGCCAAATGTTTTAAGAGAATACTCTTCACGCAAATCGTTATATGCGAGTTTCAGTTCATCAAGCACTTCAATATATCTGCTGTAATTTGTTTCACGGTCTGTTTTGATGGAGACGATCAGCTTTGGATTTGCTTTGATTTTGTTCTTTATCGTTTCTCTAATTTGCGGTACAGTGATAAGTTCTCCATCAAGTAGAACTTCACCAGCTGCATTTACAAGGAGCTTTGCGATATCGCTTTGTTTGACCTTTACTTGTTCTGTTGTTTCAGCAGCTGGGGGGAGGACGAGACCAATACCTGTATCCACATCAAAAGTCGTTGCAACCAGGAAGAAGATCATCAATTCAAACGCAATATCAGCCATTGAAGCAGATGGAATCTCTGCTTCGGCTCTTTTTCTTCTTCTAAACATGGCTTTGTAAAAATTTTATTTTGTTGCATTTTTTGTTTCCACTGTGCTTACCTTCTTGCCCTGTTGCATCGCAGCAAGCGCATCAATTAACTCAATTGAGCTTTCCTCCATGTCAATGACTATTCTGTCAACCTTTGAAACGAAGTAATTATAAAATGTTTGAAGTATTATTGCAACGACAAGCCCAAATAGCGTTGTTAAGAGAGCTATTGAAATACCACCTGCAACGATTTCTGGTGAGATGTTTTTCGCTTCTTTAATTGAATCAAATGCTACGATCATTCCTTGAACCGTTCCCGTAAATCCAAGTAGAGGTGCAAGTGAGATGAAAAGTGAAAGCCATACAAGACCTCTTTCAAGGAAAGCCATCTCAATTCCGCCATACGCTATTATTGCCTTTTCAGCGGCTTCAATTCCTTCATTTGCCCTTAGAAGCCCCGCTTGAAAGATGCTCGCAACAGGACCTGGTGTTTTTTGGCAAACTTCAAGGGCTTTTTCAACGCCACCCTCGTCAAGAGCTTTCTTTACTTCTCCAAGGAATTTCCTCGTATCAACGCTAGCTTTGGCAAGTGAAATCCACTTTGCTATTGAAAGAGCCAAACCAATAATTAAAATTGCAAGAATTGGATGCATGAAAAATCCACCTTCAATATACTTCTCAACGAGAATATTGGTTATCTGCTCAACTAATCCTTTCTGTTGCGCTTGAAATAAAAACGCAAATACAACTTGTGATAAGACCATGTTTTAACCTCCAAAGTTTTAGTTTTTATTTAAAATAATACACTTGTGCAAATAATAATAAATAAATTTGAGAAAATCAAGCATAAAAATAGCCGTTTGCTTAAATTGGGGTGATTTTTTAAAATTGATTTTTATTCATCTTGTTCGTAATTTTAAAACGAAAAATTTAAAATTCATCTTGGAATGGAAAGAAGAATTCTTAGCAAACTTGACGAACTTCTTGGCGAGATAGATAACCTGCTACGGGAGGAATTGTCCGCGAATTTTTCGTCTATAAGGCAAGAAGACATTGAAAAAATTCATCAAATTTTAATCAAATATATTCATCATGTAATTGATCTTGCCAAAAAGGGTCGCTCTGTCCATGAAAGGCTTGTTCATTCAATTATACAAAATTATTCCGATGCTGTGATTGCGCTTGATAATGACTATAAAATTTTCTTCTGGAACAAGGGTGCTGAGAGAATTTTTGGATACACCGCAGATGAAATGCTTGGCAAAACAGTTGACCCTATCGTACCATCTGAACTTAAGGAAAAAGGTGAATTACAGTGGCTATTTGAAGAAACCCTACGGAAAGGTTATGTTGAAAATTATGAAACCGAGCGTATCAGAAAGGACGGGAGGAGGATCATCGTTAATTTATCCAGAAGCTTGATAAAAGATGAGAACGGAGAAGTTCTTGGAAGCATAGCTATCGTTAAAGATGTGACACAAATTAAAGAGCTTGAAAAGCAAATACAACATTCAGATAAACTTGCGCTTATTGGTCAAATAGCTGCAGGGATTGCCCATGAAATAGGAACGCCTCTTAATGTAATCTCAGGAAATGCGGAGTATGTAATGATGGAAATGGGCGAAAACAATCCATATAAAGAGGAACTTGAAACAATAATATCGCAAGCGGAAAGAATTGCAAACCTTATAAAACAGCTTCTTGAGTTTGCAAGACCAAGAAAACCAAATTATACCAAAGTCAATGTAAATAATGAACTTCATCATGTGGTTGAACTTTTAAAGCATCAATTTGAAAAGTCAAATATAAAGTTGAACTTGAAATTCAGCGAGGACATTCCAAGTATATATGCGGACTGTTCTCAAATTCATCAAGTTTTTTTAAACATAATTGTGAATGCGATCCAGGCTATAAATCAAAACGGAGTGATAGAAATTGAAACATTTGCAAAGGATGGTTATGTGAATATAAAATTCAGGGATAACGGTGTTGGGATTTTACCAGAGCATATACACAAAATTTTTGAGCCGTTTTTCACAACTAAAGAGGCTGGAAAAGGCACAGGGCTTGGACTTGCAGTAAGTAAAAGAATAATTGATGAACATAACGGTAAAATTGAAGTTGAAAGCACACCCGGGAAGGGAACAGTATTTACTGTTAAGTTCCCAACATACATAAAAAAGGAGGATAAAGAAGATGATGGAGGAGAACCAAAAGGCGTATAATATTAAAGTTCTCGTCATTGATGATGATGTTAAAATGCTTGAACTTTTGAAGAAAGTTCTCTCAAGGCGTGGATATACTGTAGAAACATCACCCAAACCGACAGAAGCACTTGAGAAATTTACACTGAATGGTTTTGATATTGTTGTGACTGATATAAATATGCCCGAAATGAACGGACTTGAGATTTTAAAACAGATAAAATCAATTTCTCCTGACACTATTGTAATTATGATAACAGCATTTGCTACTGTAAGCTCTGCTGTTGAGTCAATGAAACTTGGTGCTTATGATTACATTATAAAACCGTTTAATATGGAAGAATTTGTTTTGATCGTTGACCGAGCTGCAGAACAAATTTCATTGAAAAAAGAGGTTGAGTTTTTAAGAAGGGAAGTTCAACAAAGATATTCGTTTGGAAACATCATTGGAAAAAGCCCTCAAATGCAAAAAGTTTTTCAACTTATAAAGCAAGTTGCTAACACGAATAGCAATGTAATAATCTACGGGAAAAGTGGTACAGGGAAAGAACTCGTCGCAAAGGCAATCCATTATAATAGTCCCAGAAAAGATAAGCCATTTATAGCTGTGAATTGTAGCGCCATTCCTGAAAGTTTGCTTGAATCGGAACTTTTTGGGCATGAAAAAGGGGCGTTTACCGGAGCAATAAGTTCAAGGAAAGGACTTTTTGAAGAAGCTAACGGAGGGACAATTTTCCTTGATGAAGTTGGAGATATGTCACTTGCAATGCAAGCAAAACTTTTAAGAGTTCTTGAAGAAAAAGAAATAAGGGCTGTCGGAAGTGATAAACCTAAAAAAGTTGATGTCAGAGTAATAGCTGCAACGCATAAAGACCTTGAGAAAGCAGTTAAAGAGGGAACATTCCGTGAGGACTTGTTTTATAGATTGAATGTTATACCAATTTACCTTCCGGAGTTAAGAGAAAGAGTTGAAGATATACCGCTTTTAGTTGAATATTTTCTGAAAAAATATGGTGAGGAAGCGGGAAGACCAAATATAAGAATTTCACGAGAAGCACTTGCATGCTTGATGAGATATTCTTGGCCAGGGAATGTCAGAGAACTTGAGAATTTAATTGAACGACTCGTTGTTCTTTCAACGAGCGATGAAATAAAAGTTGAGCATCTTCCAGAGCACATAAGGGTATGTAAAGTTGAAAATATAGTTGAGGAACTCACGCTTGGCGAAAGGATAACGCTTGAGGAGTTGGAGAAAAGATATATTTTGAAAGTGCTTCGCGAAACGGGATGGCACAAGTCAAATGCAGCGAAAATCCTTGGGATTGACAGACGCACACTTTATAGAAAAATAGAAGAATATCAACTTGAAGAACCTGAAGATTCACCTAAAGATGAAGCCGAGGGCGCTGATTGAAAAGGTGCTAAGCTATGGAAGAATGATAAAGTTCTCGCATACTCTTTTTGCTCTCCCATTTGCCCTTTCAAGTGTGGTTTTTTCATCTTTTTTCTATAGCGTCACACCTGAGAAACTTTTTTGGATTCTTGTTGCAATGGTGAGCGCAAGAAGTTCGGCAATGGGCTTTAATAGAATTGTGGATAAAAAAATTGATGCTTTGAATCCAAGAACTAAATCAAGAGAGCTGCCAACAGGGAAAATATCAACTTTTGAGGCAAGTATTTTTGTAGTGATTTTTTCACTGATTTTTATTTTAGCTTCTTACAAACTTAATAAACTTTGCTTTTATCTTTCCCCGGTTGCGCTCGCTGTTATATTTTTTTACTCCTTTACAAAAAGATTTACATGGCTTTCACATCTTTTCCTTGGGATATCGCTTGGACTTGCACCAGTTGGGGCATGGCTTGCAATCGCTGGTAGATTTGACCTTCCGCCCGTTATACTCGCTTTTGGGGTTATGACTTGGATAGGGGCTTCAGATATAATTTACGCATGTCAGGATTATGAATTTGATCTAAAGCATGGGCTGTATTCAATTCCGCAAAAATTTGGGATTAAAAAAGCATTGAAAATTTCATTTGCGATTCATTTTTTAACCTTTATCTCTTTTGCCTCTTTGAAATTTCTCCTCAATCTTGGCATGGCTTATACAGTGGGGTTAATTTTGATCGGGGCTCTTTTGGTCTATCAACATACAGTAGTTAAGCCGAACGATTTATCAAAGGTAAATTTTGCATTTAATAATATCAACAGTTTGGTCAGCACTATATATTTTGTCTCATCATCATTTGA
>NZ_CZVH01000057.1:0-11992 GCF_001458555.1 Candidatus Kryptobacter tengchongensis
GGCGGAGTTAAAGATGTTTTGCCATTTATGAAAGAGTTCGGGATTAATTATACAATTTTAATTGGGAATTATAAAGTCACGCAAGATTACGGTGGGATTCGTGGGATACCGACTACATTTGTGATTGATAAAAAGGGTAATATAAGGGCAAAGTATGTGGGTTATCGTCCAAAGGAAGTTTTTGAAAGAGATATAATTATGCTCTTAAATGAGAAATGAAATGACAAAATCGGTTCATTTGAGTTTTCAAAGCATTGAAGTTGATGTTAAGAAGTGTCCAAATTGTGGAAACGAGATGATATTTATCAGGAAATGTTGCGGAGATAACGAAGTCTGGCGTTGTGAAAATTGTGAATATATTGAGAAGGAATTGAATCAAAACATCTGGTATTATTATATCTGGGCAAAATAAATTCTGAGTTTTGGAATGGTTTCGGGAATAATTGGTGGACTTATCGGTGGAGTTTTGGGATTTTTCATAGGTAGATATTTTGCAAAACTTGGTGGTATGTGTCCGCTTTTGTGTAACCCGAGGATAAGCACAATATATTTTGCATTACTTGGTTTTTTGCTTGCTTATAATAAATTTTAAAAAATAAGGAGGGTGAAAATGCCGAAGGTTGAAGTTAAATTTGTAGATGGAATGACCTTCATTGGGAAGGGGGAATCAAATCATTGGGTTGTGATGGATGGTGCAGAAACAGTTGGTGGAAGCGACGCCGGGACAAGACCAATGGAACTTGTTTTAATTGCCCTTGGTGGTTGCACTGGAATGGATGTTGTGAGCATTTTGAGGAAGAAAAGGGTTAAATTTGATAAATTTGAGATGAAAATCAGCGGGGAAAGGGCAGAAGAACATCCTAAAGTTTATACAAAAATTGACATTGAATACATAATCTATGGCAAAGAAATAAATCCAAAAGATGTTGAACATGCAATTGAGCTTTCACAATCTAAATACTGCTCTGTTTCCGCGATGCTTAAAAAATCAGGTGCACAGGTAAATTATTCTTACAAAATAATTCAGCCTGAAACGGAGGTGGTAAAGGGTGAATAAAACATTTCTAATTTTCATTTTTGCTTTCTCTCTTTTGTTTCAATCGGATGAAAAAACTAAAAAAGCGGTTGAACTTGCAAGGGAGATTTCAAATGAGCTTGTTGATTCTGTGAAAGCAGTTCTTTTTAATGAACTTGCCAAAGGTGGTTATACAGGTGCAATTAAAGCATGTTCAAATCTTGCGCAGGAGATAATAAAAGCACATCGGGAAAAATATCAGGTTTATGTGAGGCGGATAAGTGAGAAATACAGAAACGAACTTGACAAGCCAGATGATTATGAGGTTAAAGTTTTGAGGAAACTTGATGAACTTAACAAACAAAATGAACTACCACAGGAATTTTACGAAATTGTTGATGAAGATGGGGAAAGATATTTGAGATATTTTAAACCGTTAATTGTTCAACCTATGTGTTTAAATTGTCATGGAACAGAGGAGGTTTTGAAGAAGGAGATAAAAGAATTTTTGAGGGAAAAATATCCGAATGATAAAGCTGTGGGTTATCACGCTGGAGATTTCAGAGGTGCCGTAAGCGTTAAGATTAAAATTAAATAACTGAATTTATGCATAAGTTCAACCCAGAAAATGCACACCGACTTCACAATGACGAAAGGAGGAAAATTCTTCCACCGGAAGAAATTTTGATTGAGTGCGGATTAAAAAAAGGGATGACGATGGCTGATGTTGGCTGTGGAAGTGGTTATTTTACAATCCCAGCGTCAAAAATTGTCGGCAATTCTGGAAAAGTCTATGCGATTGATGTTCAAGAGGAGATGTTAAATAGATTAAAACAGAACAATTTACCTGACAATGTGATTGTATTGCTTGCGGAGAATGATTATAAATTTCCGATCACGGATGAAATAAGCGATTTTACACTTCTTGCGTTTGTTGTGCACGAAAATAGGGATATTGAGAGGTTTTTAAACGAGGTCAAAAGAATAACGAAAGATAAAGGGAAGGTTGTTATTCTTGAGTGGAAAAAGCAGTTTGAGGAAGCGGGACCGCCGTATGAAGAAAGGATATCACAAGTGGATCTTGTTAAGATCCTTGATAAACTTGATTTTTCAATTGTTGAGCAGGGTGATATTAATCAATCACATTATAAAATAATTTGCCTTAAAAAGTGAAAACACGCTTTAAAGTTTTTCTACTTTTTTCACTGTTGCTTTATTTTGTAAGTTGCACTGCAAGAGTTAGTCAAAATCAGACAAGCACTTACATAGATATAACTCCTATTGAGGCAAGGGAGAAAATTCAAAAGGCAAAAAATGTTTTACTTCTTGATGTTCGTACAAAGGAAGAGTTTTCCGAGGAGCGCATTAAAAATGCGTTAAATATCCCAGTTCAAGAACTTGAAAAACGGTTGGATGAACTGAAAAAGTATAAAAATTTTGAAATCATTGTTTATTGTAGAAGTGGGGCGAGAAGTAGAAGAGCAAGCGAGATACTTGTTAAAAATGGATTTAAGTTCGTCTATAATCTTTCTGGTGGAATTATTGAATGGAAGAAACAATTTGAGGTGGAAAAATGAAAAAAATTACAAAAGACATAACAATTGAGGATCTTGTTACAGAATTTCCTGAATCAGTTGGTTTCTTAATGAAAAAGGGAATTAAGTGCATTGTTTGTGGTGAACCGATATGGGGAACACTTGAGCAAGCGATAAAGGATAAAGGAAAGGAAAACGAGATGGAGAAAATAATTGATGAGTTAAACGAAGTCCTCGGTCTAAAAGAAAAACGAGATGATCAAAGTGAATAAACTTAAATTTATTTTTCTTGGAGTAGGGGCTATTGCAGGTTATGGTTATTATTATTTCATCGGTTGTAAGGTTGGAACCTGCCCAATCACAAGTAATCCATATCTTTCAACGCTTTATGGGTTATTATTAGGTCTTGGGGTTTATTTGACATTTTTTTCAGGTAAAAAGAAACAGGACAATTAACAGTGGCTGTTGCAGTTCAGATAAGTTTATACCCATTGAGGCAGATGGATATAATAGAGCCAATTAACAGCGTGATTGAAATTTTTAAGTCATATGGTCTTGAAACGCATGTTGGTTCAATGAGCACGCTTGTTTACGGTGAGGATGAGCAAGTTTTTAAAGCGCTTCAGGATGCTTACAAAAAGGCAGCTGAGTTTGGGGAGTTCGTTATGGTTGCGACTTTTTCAAACGCTTGTCCGCTGCCTTTGAGATTTGATATAAGATGAAATTTACTCTATCTTTTTCTGTAAGTTTGTAACAGTTGTTGCATTATATCATTTGACAGTGATAATCCTTGAATGTTTAAGACGACGATGGTCATTATATCACTTACTATGATTGGTTGATTTTGTGAATCTGAGTAAAGATTATCAATTCTATCAACTATTTCTCCAACTGTTGTTGAGCCGATATCTGTGTAGGCGGTCCATTTCTGGAAGACCGCATCTGCAGTGTTTTGATTTATGATTCCATTCTTTTTGAGGTTGTTGAGCGCATCTTTTAACACATCATCTCCCCAGGTCACACCATTCCAGAATCCAGCGACAAAATATATTTTTGCATTTTTATCAAGCCCCTGCCACCATTTTCCATCGCGAACTGATTGTGAATTTGAAAAAGCGATAAATGAAAAAAGCAGGGCAGCTAAGATAGAAATTTTACGCATTGTAAATCTCCAAAGTTTGTTTAAAAAGTTTTTAAACCCTTTCACCCGTGGAAAGATTTCAGTTAACCTTCATTCAAGTGGGTGAGCAGGTCAAGTGCAAGATATAGAGTTAAAAGATAAAAAGCAAATTACCATATTCCAATACCATCAGGTTCTTTGCCAGTTTTAATTGTTTTTATAACTTTTCCATTTTTGATGTCAATTACGCTTACGATATCAGCATTTGAGTTTGCAACATAAATTAAGTTTTTATCATCAATACTTATCCCAATTGGGACAGGGCTATCGCCGAAAACGGAGCCGAACAATCTTCCCGTTTTTTCAACATCCACCTTTTCTGCAGTTTTTATTCTTTTTATCGTTTCTTTATTTTTCGCGTCAATTACGGCAATTTCGCCACTCCTTGCACATGATATAATTGCATACTTTCCATCTTTTGAAAATTTAACCCGAATCGGGAAGCCATCAACTTTAAATTTTGTTTTCATCTCAAGTGTTTTTACATCAACGACTGCAATGCTGTCCTCGGCTCTGTTCGTGACCCAAATTTCGTTTCCATCGGGAGTAATATCAATTCCTTCGCTACCTCTGCCAGTTTGTATATTTTTGATAAGGTTCATCTCATTCAAATCAATCGCGCTTATAGAGCCAGAGCCAATGTTTGCCACAAAACATTTTGTTTTGTCAAGTGAGAGAACAAGCATATGTGAAATTTCTTGGTCGGTTCTAACAGCGCCGATAATTTCCCCATTTTTGACATCAACGATGATAATTGATTTGTTTGCTTCAACTGTGATGATCAGTTTTTCATTATCAATCCATTCAATGCCATGGGGTCTACGGAAATCGCCAAGGTTTATCGTTTTTTCAAGTGTTAATTTTTCAAGATTTAAAACTGTGATTGAATTTCCAGGATTTTCGCGTGTTCCATAATTTGTTATAGCTGCAAATCTTTTGTTTGGTGAGATCGCAACTTCATGTGGTCCTTCACCTGTGGGAATTTGAATAAGTAATTTATCTTTTTTAAGGTCAAAAATCATTGCTGTGTTGTCTGATTTATTCAGCACAATTAAGTTTTGTGAAAGTGAGATATATAATGGAATGAATAGGATCAGGATTTTTTTAAGCATAGTTTGGCTCCGGTTTTGGTTTTGAAATTATTTTGATAGGGCAAGATTTTTCAATTTTTCCAAGTTTAAAATTACAATTTTTTTCCCCTTGACCTCAATCAACCCATCATCTTGGAGTTTTCTCAAAGCTCTTGAAAGCGTCTCAATAACCGTCCCAAGGTATGATGCAAGCATTGATCTTGAAATGTTTAATATTATCTCATTTCCTTCTTTGCCATGGCATTGTTTTTCGTATTCTTCAATCAGATAGGTTGCGAGTCGTTGTGGGACATCTTTTGATGTCAATTTCTCTATTTGTTGTGTTAATTCTTTTAATCTTTTAGCAAAACCTTGAAGAATTTTTAGGGAGATTTTTGGATTTTTTACAAATAATTGAAGAAATCTTTCTTTGGGTATAAAAAGCAGGGTTGAATCCTCAATGGCTTCACAGCTTGAGTCGTATGTTTTCCCATCAAATAGTGGGATTTCTCCAACAAGATTAAATGGTTCAACTATTTGTATGGTTATATCTCTCCCATCTGGGGTTAGTTTAAAAATTCTCACTGCACCTTTTAGAAGAATATAAAAACCCAGATAAGGTGCTCCTTCAGAAAAGATGATCTCTTTTTTGGAAAATTTTTTCGGTTGGGATATTTGCGTGAATTTGCGGAGTTCATCGGTTGAAAGCTCGGAAAAAAGTGGAATTTGCCTTATTGTATCATGGTCTGGTTTCATTTAAACTCATTTTTTTTATTTCAAGAAGAGCAAGAATATACGCTCCAGCCCCAAAACCGACCATGGGATATTGCCCTTGATAATCAGAGTTCCACTCGTCGTAGAGTTCTGCTATCAGATTGTAATTTAAATTTGATTGCGAAGTTACCCAGTTGAGAATTTGTTCTGAATCTTTTTTAAAACCAGCTTTTTTCATTGCCACCGAAATCCTCAAATCAATGAAAATCCACTCTTGTCTGTCATACCAATCACCGTTGTTAACCCTGAAGAAACCAAATCTATTTTTAATTTTTAGATTATTTTTTATCGCTTCTATTGTTTTTTTCGCAATTTCATCATCTGCAGGGATTAAGTTAAAATTTATCGCTTCAACCACGCTTGCGTCAAAATATTCAAAATCGTTATCGCTCTTTGCTTCAATTGTTCCTTTTATCGCCTTATTTTCATCAACAAAATTTTTTAAAAAAGATTTTAAAATTGAATCGGCGAAGGAATTATAGAATTTTTCAGCTGTTTTATCTTTCAAAAGTTCAGCAATTTTAGCGATTGACTTTAAACCTTTGATTGCTGTTATTGTGGTATAGGCATAATGTTTCCCCGGAAGATGTCTTTCCCAAGGACCTGATTCAGCCCGTATTACCCCAAGTTTATCAATTGAAGATATTAACACATCTGCTATTTTTGTCGTCAGTGTATCCCAGTATGTTATCGCAAATTCAAGATCTCCGCTTTTTTCAACATAGTTTCCGAATGTCCACAGGAAAAGTCCAAACCCATCAAGTTCAATGTTGGGTCCATTTTCATTATGGTCTGATTCTTCAACCCCATCTCCATAATACTTGCAAACGGTGATTTTATAGTCTCTTTTAACTCCATAATCTTTTCCATCTTTGTATATAAATTTTTTATAAAATCCTGTCCTTGCTTTAAGCATAAATTCAAGAGCTGATTTTGCTTCATCAAAATATCCTAATTCAATTAAGGCATTTATGGCATAGGCTCCATCTCTAACCCAACAGTAAGTCCACTCACCTGGTGGGAGTGAAGCAAGGATTTGTCCATAGGAGGTGCCTTTTTCCCGACATTGTGCCATCTTTATAATTGCAAGTGATTGTCTGAAAAGTTCAGCTTCTTTTTTTGTCAATTTGAGGTTAAAATGTGCTTGTTTAATAAAGTTTTCCCAAAATTTTATTTCATCTTCAATTATTTGGTCATTTTCTGTCAAATTTGAAAATCTCTCTATTTCTTCCCTTGTTCTTGATGATGCGATGGCGATGAAAATTCTTTTTTCAACTTCACCACCTGTTCCATCGCTTCGCTTAACTGTTTTGGATTTAACAACTTTTTTGATCTGTAAATTTTGAATATCCATTACATCGTCTAACTTATCTTCCGATGTTATTTCGCCTTGAATTGTGTTCGCTTTAAAATAGATTTTGCTTTGTTTGTATTTTTTGTTGATTTTGCAAATCGCAACTAAAACAGGTGCATCAATTTGAAACGGGGCGAAATAGAAGGTTTGGATGCCAAGTTTTCTATAACTTGCGAAAATTATGTTTGTTCCATTTATATAGCCAATCTCATCTTCGGAAATCTTTGATAAGTCATATTCTTTACCGTCAAGTTCAACGATAAAGTTTGCGCTATTTATAAAATTTCTTGTGTAAATTCCTGATGATATGACTTTGTAAATGTGTTCGTACATTGATGTGATTTGATGTTTTTCAGTGTTATAAACTATGGCTGTGAATCCATTAGTTGAGACGAGAGCTTTTGCAGATCGGTGTGGTTTATTATTTTCTTTCACCTTTATATCAAAATCTTTTTTCAAAATCAAACCAACAGGACCTTTAAAAATTCCGCCATCAAAACCGAAATCACAAACTCTAACTGCAAGGACATTATTTTTTTCTTTTAACAATCCTTTTGGTAATTGATATGCACGAAGCGTTGTCCATTCGGTTCTTCGTTCAGGGGGAAACTTGCCTGTTTCTCCAACCTTAACTCCATTTAAATATGTTTCATCGGCATCATCTATGCTGCCAAGTAAAAGAATTATCTCTTCTTTTAGAAGATTGGGGGGAAGATCAAAATGTAATCTATACCAAGCGAAACCATCGTAGTTTTCAAAGCCTTGACTTTCAAATGTTGCTGGGACTTTTATTTTTATCCATTGGGAGTCATCAAAGTTGGGATCAAGCCATTTTAAATCATCCCCTGTTTTAAAAAGCCATTCGCCTGCAAAGTTTAATTTAAGTTTAAAATCCTGAGCTGAAAGCGTTGAAATGAGGAGAAGAAAAATCAAATAAATTTTTTTCATTGTGATTTTAAGCTTTCTTTAATTCTTACATATTTGCTTTTGTAAAAGTTATTTGAATGGAAAATTAGATTTTCTGTAAAATGAGAAAACCAAAAATCGCGGTTGTGTTCCCCAGGGTAAATTTTAAATTCGTGTTTTATCCCTTTGCTTTTTAGTATCTCGTGCATTTTTAAGTTTCCATCTTTAAGCCAGTCCTTATCCCCAACATAGAAAAATATGTTTAAACTGTCAAAGTGATCTCGCGTTAATTCCTGTGCGATTGATGTCGGTTGAATTGATCTCCAGTAGATTGAATCACCCTCGTGTATATACTTTCTATCTTTAACCTTCTCAAATGGAATTTCAAGTGCCCCCATCATGCTTCCAATTGAGGTGAACTTATCAAAGTATTTAAGCCCAAGCAGCATCGCTCCAAATCCGCCCATTGATACACCATCAATAGCTCGGGTCTCGCGGCTTGGGATAGTTCTAAAAGTTGCATCAACATAATTTATTAAATCTTCAACAATATATTGCTCATACATTCTTTTCCTGTTTTTTGAGTTGGCATAAAAAGATGTGTCTGCATCTGGCATGACGATTATCATCTCAACAATTTTGCCGATATTGATTAAGCTATCAACGATGGAATTTATCTTGTCATATTTCCATGATTCATCACTTCCGCCATATCCATGTAAAAGATACAAGACAGGGTATCTTTTACTTATATCAGTGTCATAACTTGGTGGAAGATAAACATAAAAATATCTCTCTTCCTGAAGCCATCTTGAGAAAAAGTTTGCTCTAAAAAATCTACTTCTGTTCCCAATTTCAAGCAGGGAGCCATTTTCAAATTTAAAATATCTTACCTGTTCATCGCTGAATTTTACAGCTCCGGTTGTATCCTTTATCAGGCGAACATAGTCCGCAACGAGGATGCTATCGTTTTCAGGTGAGTGGTAAACTTTAAAGTCAACATAATCAATTGAGTATCTATTTTCGGTTAAAAAGTTGCTTATCTGATTTAAATCTCTCTTCCATAGTGTGTATGTTTTTTCGTTTTCTCTAAATCTTAAACTTAGAAATGAAAGGTATGGAGATATTTTCCCCATTGTCAGGAGCGAGTCCATGATTTTAATTGTTAAAAAGATCGCATTATAATTTTCTTGGCTTGCGAATTTTTTCTTTTCGTTTTTCATATACCATAGTTCATCACGGGATACAATTAGAATTGGTCCTTCATAAATTCCACCGCCGAGCCCATGGTCTTCAACTCTTACAGCTATAACATTATCTCCGTCATAGTTTATAAGATCATTTGGTATAAAGTAAATTCTCTCTTGCGTCCATCCGTTTGTTATACCGATTAGTTCGCCATTGAAGTAAACCTTATCATTATCGTCAATTTTGCCAAGATAGAGGTAAATTTTTTTAGTTTTAAATGTTGATGGTATTTTAACATGTTTTCTATACCATGCGATGCCGTCAAATTCATAGCCTTGTTTTTCCCATTGAGATGGAACGAAAATTTCAACCCAGCCGAACTCGTCAATTTTTACATCGCTCCATTTTTTGTCATCGCCGATTCTGAAAAGCCATTTACCGGATAGTTCTATTTTTTCGCCTTGATGTTCATCATTTATTTTTTGTTTTGTATTTCCTCCGCAACCCAAGACGAGAATAGAAATTAACAGCGCGAAGAGAAATTTCATATCTTAAAGCTCGCTTTGTTTTATTTTTTTGATCGTTTCTTTAATTAAAAGTGAAAATTCGTTTTTAACCCTTTGCGCAACTTCTGTAACCTCTTCATGTGAGAGCTTCGCTGAGCTTATTCCAGCAGCGTAATTCGTGATGCATGATATTCCGAGAACCCTCATTCCGAGATAATTTGCAGTTATAACTTCTGGAACAGTTGACATTCCGACCGCATCAGAACCGATTTTCCTAAGCATTTGAACTTCGGATGGTGTTTCATAATTTGGACCACGAACGCCACAGTAAATCCCTTCACGGACGGGTAGTCCAAGCTCAATTCCTGTTTGAATTGCTATTTTTCGGAGTTTTTCATCATAGGCTGGCTTGTTGAATCTATTTACATTTGGCGAGAAAATTTTAAGTGGATTTAGAAACATGAAGTTTATATGATCTGCAATTATCATTAAATCGCCAGGTTTAAAATTTTTATTCAATCCCCCAGCTGCATTTGTGACAATTAAGATTTTAACACCGAGTTCATGCGCCACAAGCACTGGATAAATGACATTTTCAATTTTCCCCGATTCATAGAAGTGAATTCTTCCTTGAAATCCAAGAAGATTTATATCATATAATCTTCCAAATACAAGATTCCCGGCATGTCCTTCAACTGTTGGAAGTGGATAGTTTGGTATATCGCTTGTTTTAATTTTCATTTTATTTTCAAATTCTTCTGCAAGGTCGCCAAGCCCGGAACCAAGGATTATGGCTATCTGAGGACGGAGGTCATTTGTTTTTGCTTTGATGTATTTTATGCTTTCCTTTATTCTTTCAATCATTTTTTAAAGTTTACAATTTTTTTCTGAAAAATGTAAAGCGCTATCAGACCAAGAGCAACAGCAAACCATAGAGTTGCAAATCTGATTATTATTGTTATCGCAACTGCGGTATTTTTCGGAATTTTATTAAAGATTAAAAGCCCGCTCATGCTTCCCTCCGTAAATCCAAGACCGCCAGGTAGCATTGAGATTGCGCCAGCAAGTGTAGAGAAAGAATAAATAAAAGTTGCAAGGTTAAGCGAGAGATCAATTGAATACGAACGAATCACAATGTAAAAGCCAAGGCATTCAAAAAAACCATGATACGGTTGAAATAAAAACCGAGGGGATTAAAACCCTTAAGTCAATTAATTCAACTGTGCTATTGTAAGCGGTGTTAATTTTTGTTGCAAATTTATCCCCGATTATTTTTCTAATCCTTTCAAATACAAGATAAAAATTTCCCTTTTTGCTGATTATAAAAATTCCTCCAATGATTATAAATCCGACGCCGGCGGTGATTTCCTTGCCGTAGTTAAAATAGAATGAGCCGTACAATGCAAGAATTACAAGGGCGATAAAATCAGTTAACCTTTCAACAAAGACTATTGGCGAAGAGCGTGAGATCTGAACATTATCGGTTATTTTTAGCAGATAAGATTTTAAGGTTTCCCCAAATTTTCCGGGTGTAATTGACATTGTAAGACCACTGATGAAGATAAGGAAACTTTTTGTTGTTGAGATTTTTATTCCAAGTTTTCTCAGGTAAAATTCCCAGCGGAAAAAGCGGAAGATATAATTCAGCAGGGAAAGAGTTAGAACAGGTATTAAGAAAATCCATTTGAAATTTTTTAAACTTAAAACAAGTTTTTCAAGGTCAGCGTAAATTGCGAGAAAAGCAAAAACCAAAGTGCAAACTAAAACAGATATGATAACTTTTTGATGAAGATTTTTAATCATCAGATAAAAATCTTTTCATTGCGAGGTAAAATTTTGTAAGGGGAAATCCAACGACATTATAGAAACAACCATTAATTCTTTCAACGAAGACCGCACCATAATCATCTTGAATTCCATATGCCCCCGCTTTATCAAGTGGTGAACCAGTCGCAACATATTCATCAATTTCATCTTCATCTATTTCCCTAAATTTAACATCTGTGACTTCAAAGTCAGAATAAATTTTATTTGTCTTTGTATCAAGGATTGTAAATCCGGTATAAACTCTGTGAGTTTTGCCCGATAACTTTTTTAACATCAGTTTCGCCTCTTCCTGGTCTTTAGGTTTGCTTATGATTTCTCCATCAAGGACGACAATGGTGTCGGCTGAAATAATGATAGCGTCGGGGTAGTTCTTGGCAACTTCAATTGCTTTTTTCTTTGAAAGGGTCAAAACATGTTCTTCGGGTGAAGATGTTTGAAATGAGTCTTCATCAACCCCACTTGGATGAACGATAAAACTTAAGCCGATTTGTTTTAAAAGGTTGTATCTTCTTGGTGATGCAGAGGCGAGGACAACGGTTTTATTTATCTTGAGCATGTTTTTATTTTTTCCTTTATTAATAAAAAATCCCGACACAAGGTCGGGATTAAAATTAAAAAATGAAATGATTAAATTCAA
>NZ_CZVH01000058.1:0-11604 GCF_001458555.1 Candidatus Kryptobacter tengchongensis
ACAAATCGCGTTCATCCAACAAGAGCAAACAATAAACATATTCAGCTAAGGAAAATTGTTCATAAGGCAATTGCAGAGGCAATTTCATCACCTTAAATTTTTAGTTTAAAAAACAAAAACAAGTGTCAAATGCATCTTATTGACTGGGCTATCATTGTTTTATATTTTGTTTTAAGCATTGGTATTGGAATTTACTATTCAAAAAGAGCTGGTAAAAACATAAGTGAATTTTTTCTCTCGGGGAGAAACCTACCTTGGTGGCTTGCCGGGACATCAATGGTTGCAACGACATTTGCTGCCGATACACCTCTTGCGGTGACCGAGCTTGTCGCTAAAAATGGAATAGCTGGAAACTGGCTTTGGTGGAACTTTCTCTTCGGTTCAATGTTGACTGTCTTCTTCTTCGCAAGGTTATGGAGAAGAGCTGGTATTCTAACAGATGTTGAATTCGTTGAACTAAGATATTCTGGTAAACCGGCATCCTTCCTTCGCGGGTTTAAATCACTTTATCTTGGTTTGTTTGTTAACACTGTGATAATTGGCTGGGTAAATGTTGCGATGATTTCAATCCTTACAGGATTTTTTGGGGTTCCAGAGGAGATGGTAAGATATTATGTCTTTGGTGCTATGTTGATAGTTGCAATTTATTCTGCTCTTTCGGGGCTTTGGGGGGTTGCAGTTACAGATGCGGTTCAGTTTGTAATAGCAATGTCAGGCACAATAATTCTTGCGGTGGTTGTTGTTAATCTACCTCAAATAAATGGAATCGCTGGGTTGAAAGAACGTCTCCCGGAATGGGTTTTTAAATTTACGCCTGTTATCGGTGCTGAAAAGGAAATCGCCTATGGTGGGGTTTTGGCTTTGACAATCCCATCTTTTATCGCTTATATTTTTATTCAATGGTGGGCTTCTTGGTATCCAGGGGCTGAACCAGGTGGAGGCGGTTATGTTGCCCAAAGAATGATGTCAGCAAAAGAAGAAAAACATTCTTTACTTGCGACTCTTTGGTTTACCGTTGCACATTACTGTATAAGACCATGGCCGTGGATAATTGTAGGGCTTGCAACTATTGTTCTCTACCCTGAACTCGGGATTGATGATAAAAAACTTGGATATATCTACGCAATGAGAGATTTTCTCCCCACAGGATTAAAGGGTCTGCTTGTAGCTGCGTTTTTTTCGCCGCTTATATGTCAACCATAGCAACGCACTTAAACTGGGGCACATCTTATGTGATAAACGACTTCTATAAAAGATTTATAAAAAGAGATGCAAGTGAAAAACATTATGTCTTTATATCAAGGATTGCAACGCTTCTTGTGATGATTGCCTCTGTTTTGATAACCCTGATAATAAAAACGATTTCAGGGGCATGGCAATTCATAATTGAAGCAAGCGCTGGGCTTGGGCTTGTGTTGATTTTGAGATGGTATTGGTGGAGAATAAATGCCTGGAGCGAAATTGTCGCAATGATTGCTCCCTTTTTCGGTTACGCTTATATAAAACTTTACACAAAAATAAGTTTTCCCGAGACGCTTTTCTATATCGTTGCTTTTACAACGCTCTCCTGGCTTGTAGCGACATTTATAACAAAACCCGTTGATAAGGAACATCTTATCAATTTTTATCGCCGTGTTCATCCAGGTGGGATTGGATGGAAAAAAGTATCTCAACTTGTCCCGGAAGTTAAATCTGATCCTGGGTTTATCTATTTGTTTATTGATTGGATAAGTGGTGTTGTTTTAGTTTACATGATGTTGTTTGGAATTGGCAAGATAGTTCTTGGCGAATATCTTGGTGGTGTGATTTATATTTTGATTGGTCTTTCTGCTGGATTGGTAATTTACTTTGATTTATCAAGACGTGGGTGGGAAAAAGCTATTGAATGAAATTGCGGATAAATTTGTGATTTAGTCTTTTTAAAAATATTTACGCCCCACAAAATTTTTACAAATCCCCCCATTATTCATTCATGGGGAAGCTCTGTAGCTATATTGAACATAATTGTGTCAGATTTATGTCATCGGCAAGATTTTAAAAATTTACAACTGAAAAGTTTTTGAAAATTAGCGATTATGGAAAACAAAATTTGTTTGGTTATGCTCTTTACATAAAGAAGCGGGGGGATGAAAAGGCTTAAAAAATCTATTTATAACTTGCTCTTTTGGATTTGTGTTCTTAAAATAGTTCAAGGAATTTCATGTTTAGATAAAAAGCTTACTTTGAATCAATGAAAATCTTTATACTTTCGGTTTTGCTATTAACTTCACTTTTTGCTCAAAATATCACGCATGAAAGAAAAAACTCCCAAAAGTTTAAAGATACCCTCTGTGTAAGATGGCTTGATCCAAGATTCGGGGAATTCCCAGATGCTTCACTTGTTGATTTTAGTTTTCTTTTAAATCCCCCAGCAGGTCAATTTGGATTTGTAAAGGTTGAGGGAGATGGACATTTTTACTTTGAAAAAACTGGAAAAAGAGCAAGATTTTGGGGTGTGACGATCGCTGGAAGCCATGTTGATATACCAAAGGAAAAAATTGAAACCGTTGTTGAGGTTCTCGCTCGTGCTGGATGTAATATAATAAGATTGCATGAACTTGATAACAGAGGCGGAGAAAAATTCGGCATAGTAAGAAGGAATATAATTGATGAATCTTATCCGAATGAGAATAATTCAAGAAATCTTGAAAGGGAATATCTTGATAGGGTTGATTACTGGATTTATCAGGCACAAAAACGAGGAATTTATATCTATCTTGTTCTTCGTGCATATAGAACATTTAAAGTTGGTGACGGGATTGAAAACGCTTCAAAAATGGAACGGAAAGGTTCACCTTATGGGCTTTTTGATGAAAGAATGATTGAACTGCAAAAAGAATTTATTGATAACCTCCTTTTTAAACATGTCAATCCGTATACGGGCATACCTAATGGATTAAATCCAGCCATTGCGATGATTGAACTCATAAATGAAGATAGTTTCTTTTTTCAATATGATAAACTTGACGAGATGATTGAACCATATAAAACGAAGTTTTTGAATCTTTGGGTTCAGTTTCTTCGGGAAAAGTATGTAAGTACCGAAAATTTAAAAAAGGTTTGGACTACAAAGGATGGTTTTTTAGTTTTGAACGAGGATGAATCTATTGAAGAAAATAAAATTTATTTTCCGAAGTTAAAATTGAGAAAATTTAACGAAGTTGATTTTGATGGCAGGGACTGGACGATGGAACATCCGTTGAGGCAGAAAGATGGTGTTGAGTTTTTAATGTCGCTTCAAATAAAACTTTTTAGAAATTTAAAGGAATTCATACGCTCAAAAGGATGCCCCATACCATTGACCGCAACAGTTAACAGTGAGTTTATAAATGATACATATACCGTTGCATCTGAACTTGATTTTATTGGACAAAATATGTATATGGATCATCCCTTTTTTGAACATGATTTGGATTGGGTTGGTGTTCCTTTTTTCCGAAATGAAAATTATCTTAAAAGAAATGATAGATGGAGTTTCCCTGTTTATTCAAGTTTTTATGCTTGGGAGAAAAAGCCAGTTGTAATTCGTGAGTGGGCTTTGTGCTATCCAAATGAATATAGAGTTTCAAGTTTGATTCAGGTTGCTGTATATTCTTTGCTTCAAGATTATGACGCTTTGATTTATTTTTCTTTTTATACTTGGGGTGATGTTAATCTTTGTTCTCCGTTTGGGTTGCAATCTGACCCAACAAGATGGGGCTTATTTGGGTATGCAGGCAAAATTTTTATCAATGGGGAAATAGAGCCGTTTCAAAAAAAGATAAACTTATGCTTTCATCCCGAAGATTTGAAAACATGGGCTGATTGGTGGAATGAAGTTTATAAATTGTCTTATAATTTTATGTTGAGAAACAAGGTTGTGGATAAGTTAGACAAGAGCAATCTTGCAAGTCCATATGAGATTAACATTTTCATGAGAGATATTTTCAGAAATGAAAATGTTAAAAAATTCGTTGATTCATTGGCGAAAGTTTCTTACAAGCAGGTTAAAATTGACTTTACAAATGGAGTTTTGCTGGTAAATTTAGAAACTTTTAAAGCGATCGCTGGTGAAATAGATACATTAAAAGTTTATGAACTTGGTGATTTTAAAATAAAATCTTGCAGTCCTATCTCAGCGGTTATTATATCAAGTGTTGATAATTTGCCTTTGAGTATCTCAAATAGGTTTGCCGTAAAATTTTTATCTATTGCCCGAAATCGGGGTCAAATTTTTGAAAAAATAAGCGATAAAAAATTTGCTTTGAGAAATCAAGGCGGAGCACCTGTCCAGACATATGGGGAAAAATCTGATTCTGGGGTTGAGATATGGAAAGGGGGAAGAAAAGTAATCAAATGTTTTATGAGGAACGGAAGTTTTGAAGTTGTGATTGATAGAAGGAGAAAGCAGGTGTTTGTCTTTTGTGATACTCCGAATATAAGGTTTGAGATAAGCAATGAATTTTTCAAGTTCGGGAGAGTTGTAAAGTTCTATCAGGAGATCGGAGGTGAAATTTATGGGGAAGTTGAAGCGAATGGACAGTTTGTATATTCTGGTTTTTCAAAATATGTGATGATTTATTAACAGGTGAATTTGAGATATCGTCGGGAATGTGTTTTTTCTTTCTCACATTTTTATTAAATTTTAAAAAACAACATAAAAAACCAAAGTGAAATGTATGGGATGAAAAACCTAATCCGTCTTTTTCAGAGGAATTTAACTTTGAGGCATTTTTGGTTAATTTTGTTTCTTCTATTCCCTTTAAATTTGAATTCTCAAAACAAACTTGGTCTTGGCGTTTATCTTGGTGTTCCAACTGGCGTAACTGGAAAATATCTTCTTTCGCGATCAAACTCTGGAGATGTTTTACTTGCGTGGAGATTTAATGATGCTTTTTTTGTGCAGGGGCATTACAACTTCAATCTTTCCGAGATTGAAAGATATAAAAATGGTGTGTTTAATTTTTACGCTGGGGCAGGTCTTTTTTTCAAAGCGGTTTCAAAGGGAGACGATTCGTTTGGTGTGAGTGGGAACATCGGGGTTAATTATTTTTTAAAACAAAAGTATGAGTTTTTCCTTGAACTTTCTCCGAAACTTGGTCTTTTCCCTGGAACTGGATTTGATTTAACTGGAGGAATTGGATTTAGGTTTTATCTCTAAAAATTAAGTTCCTATACTGATGGATGAAGAAAGTGAAACTTCTTCAAATAGCTCATGCGAGATCAGGGGACAAGGGAAATTCAGCCAATATAGGGCTTATTGCACGAAAGCCTGAGTATTATAAAATTCTCGTTGAGAAAGTCACACCTGAGGTTGTTAAGAAACATTTTGAAGGCATTTGTCTTGGTGAAGTTGAAAGGTGGGAATTGCCAAATTTATATGCGTTGAATTTTTTATTGCATGATGCGCTTGCAGGGGGTGGAACTGTATCCCTGCGAAATGACGCTCAAGGTAAAACGCTTGCTTACGCTCTTTTACGACTTGAGATAGATGTCCCGGATGATTTTGAAATTTAACTTATTTAAAAAGCAAAGGTATTTTTATTAAGCAATGGCAAAAAAAGAAAAACTTTTTCTTCTTGACGGAACTGCGCTTGCGTATAGGGCTTATTATGCATTTATTGGGAGACCGCTTGTTACATCTGGTGGAATGAATGTAAGCGCAATTTACGGTTTTACAAATTCATTGATCAAGATTCTTGAGGAGGAAAAACCTGATTACATCGCTGTTGTTTTTGATTCAGGTCAGCCAACCTTCAGACATGAGATGCACCCTGAATATAAAGCAACTCGTGAGAAAATGCCCGAGGATATGGCAATTCAACTTCAGAAATTGAAAGAGGTGATTGAAGCTTTCAATGTTCCAATTATTGAAGTCCCGGGATACGAAGCTGATGATGTTATGGGAACGCTTGCGAAAGTTGCTGAGTCAAAAGGGATTGAAACATATCTTGTCACGGGCGATAAAGATTTTCTTCAGCTTGTTTCACCAATGGTAAAAATTTACAAACCAACGAAAGGACTTGCTGATATTGAGATAGTTGATGTTGAAAAAGTTAAACAAGAATGGGGAGTTACCCCAGAGCAAATTGTTGATGTGCTTGGGCTTATGGGAGATAAGGTTGATAATGTCCCGGGAGTTCCCGGAATAGGTGAGAAAACAGCAATTCAGCTTATAAAAGAGTTTGGCTCAATTGAAAATCTCATCCAAAATGTTGATAAAATTCCAACTCAGAAGATAAAAGAAAACATCAAAAGCTCTATAGATAAGGCTAAGCTGTCAAAAGCTCTTGTCACAATAAAAACGGATATCCCACTTGGTATAGAAATTTACTCGCTTAAGGCTAAGGAACCAAACAGAGATAAGCTTGCTGAACTTTTTTACGAGCTTGAATTTAAAAGCTTGATAAGAAAGCTTGGTCTTACATCAGCAGTAAGAGAAGTTGAGGAGGAAAAGGTTGAGGAGGAGAAAAAGCCGATAAAATATGATTCAATAAAAACCAAACCGCATCAGTATCATATAATTAAAAGCATTGACGAATTAAAAGAGCTTGTTGAAAAGTTAAAGTCGTCGGATTTGGTTTCATTTGATACGGAATCAACGGGGATAGAGCCACTTAATGCAGAACTTATAGGAATGTCATTTGCGATAAAGCCCGGGGAGGCATATTATCTTCCTGTCTCGGTTGAAACCGAAGCTTCAGATTCTCTCTTTGAGCCAGAGAAGAAGAAAAAAACATCTGGGATAGAGCTTGAAACAGTTTTAAAATATGTTAAACCAGTTCTTGAAAATCCGGTGATAAAAAAGTGCGGGCAAAATTTAAAGTATGACATTCTCTTGATGTCAAAATATGGAGTCTGGATTGAGGGGATAAGTTTTGATACGATGGTTGCGGGATATATCCTTAACCCTGAAAGTTCCCACACACTGGAGGTTCTTGCGAAGGAATATCTGAAGTATCAGGTGATACCTATTTCACAGCTCATTGGCGAAGGACGTTATCAAAGAAAAATGAGCGAAGTCCCGGTTGAAAAGGTTGCTGAATACGCCTGTGAAGATGCCGATATAACTTTACAACTTGTTGATAAACTCAAAGATGAACTTGAAAAGAGAGATCAATTGAAACTCTGCGAGGAGGTTGAATTTCCACTTGTTGAGGTTCTTGCCCATATGGAGTTCTCAGGTGTTAGATTGGACACCGAACTTTTAAGAGAGATGAGCAAGGAGCTTGATAGAATGCTTGATAATTTAACTCATGAAATTTATCATCTCGCAGGTATAGAGTTTAATATAAATTCACCTCAACAACTTGCGGATGTTCTTTTCAAAAAGTTGAAGCTTCCACCTGTTAAAACAACCAAAACGGGTTATTCAACCGATGTTGAAGTTCTGGAGGAGCTTGCCAAAGAGCATCCTATTGCGGAGAAGCTGCTTGAATATCGCCAAATTCAAAAGTTGAAATCCACTTATGTTGATGCACTTCCAAAACTTGTAAATCCAAAAACCGGTAGAGTTCATACCTCGTTCAATCAAACTGGAACAGCTACAGGTAGGTTATCAAGTAGCGATCCGAATCTTCAAAATATACCAATTAGGACGGAGATTGGGCGGGAGATAAGAAAAGCTTTTGTACCTTCCGAGGCGGACTGGTTTATAATGTCTGCGGATTATTCACAGATTGAACTTCGTATAATGGCGCATCTATCTGGGGATGAAAATTTGATCTCTGCTTTTAGAAAAGGACTTGATATTCACTCATCAACTGCTGCAAGCGTTTTCGGCGTCAAACCAGAGGATGTAAATTATGAGATGAGAAGAAAAGCTAAGGAAGTTAATTTTGGTATTATGTATGGCATAAGTCCGTATGGGCTTTCACAACGGCTTGGGATTCCGCAACCAGAGGCGAAAAAAATAATTGATACATATTTTCAAAAATTTCCCAAAGTTAAAGAATATATTGATAAAACTATTGAAGAAGCCAGACAAAAAGGCTATGTCACAACATTACTTGGGCGAAGAAGATATGTGCCTGATATAAATAGCAGAAATAGAACCGTTCGGGAATTTGCGGAAAGAACAGCTATAAATATGAGAATTCAAGGAACCGCAGCGGATTTAATAAAACTTGCAATGGTTAGAATTTATAACGAGATGAAGAAGCGAAAATTTAAATCTAAAATGATTTTACAAGTACATGATGAGCTTGTTTTTGATGTTGCTCCCGATGAGATTCATACTTTGAAAGAAATAGTTCAAGATAAAATGCAAAACGCACTCCAACTTGATGTACCTCTCGTTGTTGAACTTGGCATAGGTAAAAATTGGTATGAGGCACATGAGTAAAAATTACTAAAGTGGCTAACTTTTTATTTTACATCAGAACAATTACTTACTATCTCTGCGGTATCAAGTGCTATTACAAGTTCCTCATTTGTTGGGATTACGAGAACTTTGACTTTTGAATCATCTGTTGTTATAATTTTTTCTTTCTCTGGTGAGTTATTTTTTTCATCGTCAATTCTGATGCCAAGGAATTCAAGTCCTTCGCAAACTTTTTTCCTTACATCTGGGCTGTTTTCTCCAATTCCTGCTGTGAAGACGATAGCGTCAACCCCTCCCATTACAGCAGCATATGCACCGATGTATTTTTTTACACGATAACAGAAAACTTCAAAGGCAAGTTTTGCTCTATGATTTCCATTTTTCATCTCGTTTATTATCTCACGCATATCGCTACTTATACCTGAGATTCCAAGAAGTCCACTATGTTTATTTAAAAGCGCATTTATCTCAGACATCGTTAATCCCTCTTTGCTCATTATGTAAAGGACGACCGCAGGATCTAAATCTCCAGAACGTGTCCCCATAAGCAAACCTTCAAGAGGTGTAAATCCCATTGTTGTGTCAACTGAAATACCGTATTTCACTGCCGACATACTACAGCCGTTTCCGAGATGTGCAGTTATGAGCCTCATTTGTTCAAATGGAACTCCAAGTATCTCACCAGCTCTTTTTGAAACATATCTGTGCGAGGTTCCATGGAAACCGTATCTTCTGATTTTATATTTTTTGTAAAGTTCGTAAGGCAAGCCATAGATGAAGGCATGTTCGGGCATTTTTTGATGGAAAGCGGTATCAAAAACTGCGACCTGAGGTGTCTTAGGAAGAAGTCGCTTGCAAGCTAAAATTCCACGAAGATTGTGCGGATTGTGAAGTGGAGCAAGTTCAATATTTTCTTTTATCTTTTCAATTACTTCGTCTGTTATCAAAACTGAACCTGAGAAAGTTTCACCACCGTGAACAACACGATGTCCAATTGCCTCAATCTCTGATTTATCCTTTATCACCCCATGATTTTTGCTCAAAAGAACAGCTATTACATATTCAATAGCAATGTTATGGTCAAGTATCTCAGCACTTATTTTAACCGTGTCACCATCTGCTCTGATATGGGTTAAAACAGCATCATCCATCCCTATTCTTTCAACTTGACCCTTGGCAAGAACCTCGCGAGTTGAGGTCTGAATGAATTGATATTTGATTGAAGAACTTCCTGAATTCAGGACGAGAACTTTCATGTCTCCAAGCTAAATTTAGTTTTCAAAATCTAAATGTGAATTTATAATTTGCAAAGAAATTCCATAAGGTCACAGCAATTGTGGCAAATCCTTTTGAGATGTAAAAGTTCAACTTTATCCTTCCGTGAAAAAGATAAACGATGAGGTTGTTCAGCAACAGACCAATTAATGAAATAAGAAAAAATTTGCCATATTGAACCAAAACCGCAGGATCTTTGCTTTGAAATGTCCATATCCTGTTAAGTATATAATTGTTCGTCGCAGCAAGCGTAAATCCAAGACTATTTGCGATATATTTTTGAATTTTCAATTTCTCCTTTGAAATGAATGTGACGCTGAAATCAACTATTACACCTGTGAACCCAACAATGCTGAATTTTATAAATTTAAAAATTAACTCCATCTCAATTCCTCACTTAATTCAAACTTATCAAAAAGAAGTTCATATGTTAGTTTCACCCAAATGAAGATACATGGAACGGCTTTTAAGACATATGGGATAACGAGCAAGTCCCGTAAAAATTTCGGAAATATATCAGTTGGTGAAAGCGAAGTGAAAATGAAGGCGAACACAAGCAAAGCAAAATTTTCAATTTTTTTCCTTTGCGAAAAATACCAGATGGCAACACCTAAAATTGCAATTACATAAGTCGGAGATTCCGCTTTATGATTGAAGATAACTGACCAGATCAAAATTGACGCGAGATAAAGAAATCTAAAACCAAAGTTTTCAAAATTTTTGAATTTGATGAGTGGCAAGATAAGAAAAACAATACCAAAGAAAGTGATATAAATTTTAGGAAACTCAAGCCCAAACCATGACTTCAGCCATCCCGAGACAGATAGTCCTGTGGAGGCGGAATAATCCCATCTTAATAGATTTAACCAACTTGAGTAGAGGAATTTTAACTGGTCAAACGAGATGGCGACAAGAGGGATAAACGCAAGAATTAACATCCAGAAAGTTGCGTAAACTATTGATTTTAATCTCTTAGGATAAAGCATGATCAAAAGAAAACCAAGAGCGCCGAATATCTTTATATAAGTAGATACAGCAAGGAAAAGTGTAGCGATGAAGGGCTTGCCTTTTTCAAAAAATACGAAAGAAAGGATGAACAGACCAGCGACAATGCCATTGCTTTGCTCATTTTGAATTGATGTTAAAAGTTCAATTGCGGAAAACAATAAAATAAGAGATTTGATCTCGTCGTTTATGTTTAATGCTTTGACAGCTAAAAATAAAATCAGTGAGTTAGCAAGGTTCCATAGAAGTAAACCAGCCAAATCAGGTAAATATGCAAATGGAAACATCATCAATGCAAATGTTGGGCTATATTTGAAGTAATCCCAGTGTTCATCAGGGTATTCAATGTAAAGGTCTTTATTATGAATCAGGTGAAAGTATGAGTATTTAAAGGTTAAAAAGTTATTGTAATGGGTATATTGTCTTCCTGCAAATTCTTGTGGACCGATAAAGTAAGAGTGTAGCCCGGCAGAAAGTGCAAGAAGAATGTAAATCAAAAGGAGCGTTTTTAAGTTTAAGAGATATTGACGAAACTTTTCAAAGACGTTTTTCAAGTTATTTTCCTCCCAAATTCATCATATTTGAAGAAACCTTCGCCTGTTTTCTTTCCAAGTTTACCCTCTCTGACAAGTTTTCTTAGGAGGGGACAAGGTCTATATTTTTCGCCAAGTTCTTTGTAAAGTGTTTCCATCCAAGTTAAAACTTCATCAAGCCCCATTGTATCCGCCATTTCAAGGGGTCCCATCTGGAAGTTATAGCCAAGTTTCATCGCTGTGTCAATTCCTTCTGCTGTTGCGATCCCCTCCATTAAAACATGCATCGCTTCATTTAGCATTGGCACTATGACTCGTGTTGTCACAAATCCTGGGTATTCATAAACCTCAACCACGGTTTTGCCGATTTGTTCTGCGAAGGCTTTAACTTTTTTAAATGTCTCATCAGATGTTTTCAGAGCACGGACAAGTTCAACAAGTGGAACTTTA
>NZ_CZVH01000059.1:0-11560 GCF_001458555.1 Candidatus Kryptobacter tengchongensis
TTCAATTATTATGGGTTCTATTCTGGAAGTTTTTATCCTCGTGAATTTTTAAACTCTGGGAGGTTAATTGTAAAGCAGGTTGAAAATTATATTTTTGATGATTTGAGGATTTTCCTTGCGAGAAAATTTGTTGATGGGGCAAGCTATAATATGTTAAGAAATTTAAAAACATATACTTCTTCAGAAGGGCTTAATATCTACATTGAAGCTATTGAAAGTGAAAGAACAAAGATAGAATCATGTATGAATATTCACGATCTTATGGCGTGCGAAGGTCATATTAGAAACGCGTATTATAATGCGTGGGACTTTATAATAGATGATGAATTTTTTGGATTTGATAGACGAACAAAACAACCTCCGGAAAACGCTATAAATGCCCTTATATCGTTTGGTAACTCAATGCTTTACACAACTGTGCTTAGTGAAATTTACAAGACGCAATTAAATCCAACTATAAGTTATTTACATGAGCCATCCGATAGAAGATTTTCTCTTGCGCTTGACATTGCTGAAATTTTTAAGCCAGTTATCGTTGATAGGTTAATTTTTAAAATTATAAATCGCGGGCAGATATCAAAGGAGCATTTTATAAGTGAATTAAATTTTTGTTATTTATCTGAAGATGGGCGAAAGCTATTTGTAAAAGAGTTTGATGAATTAATGAGATCAAGCATAAGGCACAAAAAACTTAACCGAAATGTATCGTATAGAGGTTTAATTCGACTTGAATGCTACAAATTAATAAAACACTTGTTTGGCGATGAGGTATATAATCCCCTGAAGGTTTGGTGGTATTAAAAATAAAATTAGTTTTAGGGCGATGTATTATATAGTTGTTTACGATGTTGAGGAAAAAGGGGTAAATAAGGTTTGCAAACTGTTGCGTAGATATTTGCATTGGGTTCAAAATTCTGTTTTTGAGGGCGAATTGAGCGAAGGGAAGTTCGCTGAGTTGCGGTTTAAACTTTTGCAAATAATAGAGCCCGAGGTTGACTCTGTGATAATTTATACTCTTCGGGATAAGTGGAGAGGTAGGGAGGTAATCGGGTTAAACAAAAATCCAGTTGATAATTTAATTTAGTTTTAAGCTGGCTTTGTGCCAGCTTTTTTATTTCATTTTAACATTCGTTATTACGTTTTCCGAGAACCTCGTTAATAAGTTAACATTTGTGATTTTGAATATCTGATTGATTTACAATCACTTTCCCCTGCTCTGACGCAAATCTTGACACATTGTCAGGGAGGTTCTCGGAAAAATCAAGGGTAAAAGTTAACACAAAAGGACTTGACTTTTGGGGTAAAATTTATTATATTTAAGTGTGTGAATTGGTTTATTTAAAGTTTTGTTTTACCGTGGGTGTGAATCGTACCTGTGAGGGATTGAAACCTCTTTAGCCCTGTTTCTATTCTCCTGCTCTAAACCAGTGTGAATCGTACCTGTGAGGGATTGAAACAAAGCAGTTTTAGAATTTGAACCATCAAGAGAACAAAGTGTGAATCGTACCTGTGAGGGATTGAAACTAGGTATCATAGCTGATACATACGAAGAAAAATACGGGTGTGAATCGTACCTGTGAGGGATTGAAACTTCTCGTCGAAAATGTAATGTTTCTTCATTTTTTTTGTGTGAATCGTACCTGTGAGGGATTGAAACTTGCTTGAATAGTGCCAGCGACATCAAGCTCCACTGTGTGAATCGTACCTGTGAGGGATTGAAACGCTTTTAGAAACAAACTCTCTTATGTATATCGTCTTAGGTGTGAATCGTACCTGTGAGGGATTGAAACAGCTTGCATACAACAGGAAGTTTTCAAACGCATTTAAGTGTGAATCGTACCTGTGAGGGATTGAAACTTTTTTTAAATGAATTTTGTTTTTGATTCACAATCTCGTGTGAATCGTACCTGTGAGGGATTGAAACTTGACGTAAATTTTCATACCTTTGTCAATTGCTCTCTGTGTGAATCGTACCTGTGAGGGATTGAAACGCGGAAGAAGAGTTAATTAACCCAATTTTGTAGCCCAGTGTGAATCGTACCTGTGAGGGATTGAAACATTGAAATTGATAATTGCCAGAACGCGTGCGATATATGGTGTGAATCGTACCTGTGAGGGATTGAAACTCTGATATTAATTAGTTTGTGAATTTGGATTGAAAATGTGTGAATCGTACCTGTGAGGGATTGAAACCAATAATACTTTTAGCTATGTTGCTGGCTTTACCATGTGTGTGAATCGTACCTGTGAGGGATTGAAACCCAATACTTCGTATTTCTCCATGTTGTTCCCTCTTTTTGTGTGAATCGTACCTGTGAGGGATTGAAACGGACAGCAGATACGAGGTGCTAACGTTGAAAATTCAGTGTGAATCGTACCTGTGAGGGATTGAAACTCTGTAAAAGCGAATGTAACGGCGTGTGTAAAAAAAGTGTGAATCGTACCTGTGAGGGATTGAAACTTATTTTCTCTTTCCGCTTCAATTTCAATTATATCTTGTGTGAATCGTACCTGTGAGGGATTGAAACGAAAGTTTTTCCGCTGGTGTTAATTCGTCAACTTCTGTGTGAATCGTACCTGTGAGGGATTGAAACTTATTACCCATATCTCAATCATCCTCCCTTTTTACGTGTGAATCGTACCTGTGAGGGATTGAAACATGCAATTGATGATGACACAACAAAATCAAATGCTCCGTGTGAATCGTACCTGTGAGGGATTGAAACGAGTATGTTGGATTTTTTCTTTTCGCTTTTATTAATTTGTGTGAATCGTACCTGTGAGGGATTGAAACTGCTTTGTTTGCTGTGCTGAAAAATTTCTGAAGACTGGTGTGAATCGAACCTGTGAGGGATTGAAACTTCCCATGCGGCAAGGGAAGGACATTTAAGAAGCAAAGTGTGAATCGAACCTGTGAGGGATTGAAACGCAATTTGTAATTTAATCATTTTTAACTCTTCATCAGTGTGAATCGAACCTGTGAGGGATTGAAACTTGAAGCTTGACCAGATTTGAAATACATATTCGTGACAGTGTGAATCGAACCTGTGAGGGATTGAAACACTAATTGAGCTTGGAAATTACCAGGACGCGTGCGATGTGTGAATCGAACCTGTGAGGGATTGAAACAAAACAGGTTTCAAATCCCTGGGGAGTTTAATAACTGGTGTGAATCGAACCTGTGAGGGATTGAAACCTTTTTTTGTAATGTTTCAATTATAAATCCTTTCAATTCACTTGTGTGAATCGAACCTGTGAGGGATTGAAACGTATCGTTGGGGATTTCAAATACCAAATAAAATTTCGTGTGAATCGAACCTGTGAGGGATTGAAACTTTCCCATACTCCTTTAAACCACTCCCGTTACAATTGTGTGAATCGAACCTGTGAGGGATTGAAACGTTTTTGCTATTTTTTTTACTTATTTTCAAAATACTGGTGTGAATCGAACCTGTGAGGGATTGAAACATTGCTTGAAAAAATGGGGGTTAACGATTTGGATTATGTGTGAATCGAACCTGTGAGGGATTGAAACTAAAATAATAATCGCAATCCAAACCCTTCACATCACTGTGTGAATCGAACCTGTGAGGGATTGAAACGCTTCATTTCAAAAACATCGTGGTGTTGCGTTGGCTTGTGTGAATCGAACCTGTGAGGGATTGAAACTGCAAAAAGATGGTAAACTTTTTGAAATTTTGACCTTGTGTGAATCGAACCTGTGAGGGATTGAAACAACTCCTCTTTAGTTCTTATATAAATTCCATTCTTGCGTGTGAATCGTACCTGTGAGGGATTGAAACCTTCAGAAGGATTGGTAGAAAACCTTGCCTTCCAAAATTTGTTAAAAAAATTAAACCTACTTTTATATCCAATCATTTTCCCTTTCTGATGTGGGGGAATGAAATTATAAGTCAGGTGAGTTTTTGACAAGCTATAAAACTTGACTTTTTTGTCTTTCTTTGTTATATTTTATTTAGATTAAATCTAAATAAATATAAGGCAGAATGAACAGATCCATCAAACTTTTCTTTGCTCTCATCTTGTTTAAGGTTGCGATGGCGCAGGGAACAAGTTATTATCTTATGGGAACATATGCTTACATTGAACTGCCTTCGCAAAATTTGAATCTCACTGCTTACAAATATCTAAAGGAAATTGAAATGAAACTTTCCGACTACCTTGACTCTTCAGAGGTTTCAAAGATAAATTTAAATGCTGGGGATAAATTTGTTAAGGTTTCCGATGTTACGCTTGAAGCGATAAAAAACTCAATTGAAATTTCTCGGAAAACATGGGGCTTTTTTGATGTTACATTTGGAGCTTTAACGATCAATGCTAAAAGGTTGGGTAAAATATCGGAAGATAGTGCCCGCAAACTTATTAACTTTATGGATATAATAATTTCTGGTGATAGTGTAATGCTGGCAAGAAAAGGAATGTCAATTGACCTTGGAGGGATAGGGAAGGGATTTGCAATTGAAAAAACATATAATTATTTGAAGATAAACTCTGGGTTTATCTCAATTGGTGGTGACATGAAGGTTTGGGGGCATAAAAGGACGCTTGCAATTAAAAATCCAATAGAAGGTGGTGCGCTTGTTCAAATGATCAATTCAAAAGATGTCAGTATTTCAACATCTGGAAATTACCTGAGAAAACATATTGAGACAAGAGATGATAAAATTGTTCAAATAACGGTTGCGCATGAAAACTCAACCTTTGCAGATGCCTATGCAACTGCTCTTTTCGCAATGTCAAAAGATTTGAAGGAAAAATTTTTGAGTGAAAATCCTGATGTTGGTGTTTTAATGCTTTATGAGGATGGTTCTGTTTTCATGAATAAGAAATTCAGGGAATTTTTTGAGGTAATAATTTTCAAAGATGCTGCTAAATATATTTCAAAAACAAAAAAGAGGTAAAGGGATGAGAACAAGCTTAAGGATATTGTTTTTTATAAGCATATTGTTCATGTTGATGTTTGATTTTTCATTCGCTCAATCAGAGGAGGAAAAAATTAAGCAAATTGAGGAGCGAATTAAACGCTTGGAGCTTGAGGTTTTGAAAATTAAAGATATAAATGAGCAAAGAGAGCAGATGGTTCGGGAAATTGAAGCACTCAAGGAAGAAATAAGACAACTTCGTCTTGAGGTTGCGATGCCGGAAATTGAATTGAAATCATATTTTGGGCTTGGTCCGGCTGCATCAAAAATTTATTATACCCCAAGGGGTCTTTCAATCGCCGGATATGGTGAGATAACCTATGAGAATTACATTGATAACTCAAAAATTGACAGAGGGGATGTGTTAAGATTTGTACCATACATCGGATATAAATTTACAGATAACATTATTGTTAACACTGAACTTGAAATTGAACATGCAGGAATTGGAAATGTTGGGAATAGAAATCCGGAGATTTATGTTGAGTTCCTGTATGTTGATTTTATTTTACATCCAAGATTTAACATAAGGACTGGTTTATTTCTTATTCCAACCAGTAGGATGAACGAGTTTCATGAACCGCCTGTTTATTTTGGGGTATTGCGTCCAGATGTTGAAAGATTTATAATTCCGACGGTATGGAGGGAACTTGGAGTTATGGTTTATGGTGAGTTCACAAAGGGGTTTTCTTACAAGGCTGGGATAGTGAATGGCTTGAGGACAGATTTGATAGGTGATTGGATTGCTGGGGGAAGGCAAAGAGGGGCAACAATCAATTTTGATAAATTTGCAGGAAGTTTTGGAGTTGTTTTTGAAGTTGTTAAGAATCTGACGCTTACCTCCTCACTTTATTATGGTGCTGGAAGTGATAAAGCGGGTGCAAGCGAGAGGGGAAGTGAAGACGCAAGATTTTCGCTTTTGACGACCGAGGGCGGAGTTCAACTTAAAAACTTATCTATTAAAGGCTTATTTGCATATGGCAGTGCAAAAGGCAATGATGTTTACAAAAGTCGGAGTGGAAGAGCAAGCAAGGTCTATGGTTGGTATTTGGAAGCGGGTTATAATTTAATTCCATTAATTAATCCTGAAACAGTCATCTCATTTGCTCCATTCGTAAGATATGAAAAGTATAATCTCAACAAAAATGTCTTTACGGGAAATTTAGATCCAACAAAAGATAGAAGTGTATTTACAATTGGGCTTGACTTTAAACCGCATCCTCAAGTTGTTATAAAAGCGGATTATCAAATTCGTAACACTGCATCCAATCTCCCCGCAGGTAAGGGAGTGGGGAAAGATGAATGGAAAATTGATCAGTTTAATATAGGGATTGGTTTTATATTTTAAATGTCATTGAAATTTCCCCCGAGTTTTTGGGCTTGGGGGATAAATTTTAAAAATTATTAAGAAGAGAAATGTTAAGTGTTTTCTTGTTAATTTTATTGCTTGCAATTCAAGGTAAGAAACCAGAAGAAGTTTTAAGTGAGATTTATCCTAATTCAAAGATTGAGATAAAGAATATTACTATCTCTGATTCACAGGCTGAGAAAGTTAAGGAGTTGTCGGGAATCAAAATTGAAAATAGGCTTGTTACATTTTATTTGGTTAAGGTGAATTCAAAAATCAAGGCGTATGCTTATGTTGATATTCATATCGTAAGAACTCATCCAGAGGTTGTATTGTATGTTTTAAATGAGCGTGGGGAGATTGAATTAATACAAATTCTTTCTTTCAAAGAACCGCCTGAATATATGGCAGATGATAACTGGCTGAGATATCTTAAGGGCAAGACAATAGGGAAAGATCTATTAAGATTAAGAAGAGATGTCCCGAACATGACGGGTGCAACTCTTACAGCTAAGGCAATAACTGATAACGCAAGGAAAGTCATAGCTTTGTGGAAAGTAATCTTTGAGGAGGTGAAATGAGATTTTTTTGGACTGGAAGTTTAAAGGGTTATAAACCAATTCGTATTGGCATTTTCCTTTTCACGATTTTTATTTTTTTATTTTGGGCTGGTGCTTTTGTCCATTTTGGATTTAAGTATGGTTACTCAGTTGAGAAAGTTGAAAGATATTTCTTCGGCGAATCTGATTTCCCGTTTGAGATTTCAATTGCTCAAATTTATGAAGAAGCACATATAAGTCTTTTTGTGTTTGCTCTTCTTTTCTTGTGTGTTTCCGCTTTAGTTATCTATTCGGGGATTGATGAAAGGTTTAAACTTGGGTTAATTTTGAGTTTGGCGATCTTGGTTATTTTGTATTCTTTTTCTGATTATATTGTTATTTTGCTTGGGCGGGGGTATGCTTTTTTGAAAATTTTTGTTTTTTTGCTTTTTCAATGCTTGATTTTTTTTGTCATTGGTGGTCATTTGGTTTAAAAGGTTGGAGAATCGTAAGGGTAATGGGGCATCAAAGTTTCTTGCAATTTTAATTTTTTCTTTTGCCCTCTTAAATCTTGCTTTTGTCGGCTTAAATTTTGCATTGTTTGAGAGAAAAATCGGATTTAGCATTTCAAATGTGGTTGATTATTATCTGGGTAATCCCGAAAGATTTATGAAGCCAAAATCGCTTTCTGGGCTTGTTGAGGTTTCATATTTTCATTTTCTGGCAATGGCTTTGTATTTGATAACGCTTATTCATTTCGTTTATATCGTTAGCGATAGGTTTAATATCGCTTTGACAATTTTTCTTTTTGTTTTTGCTTTTATTGATAATCTTGGTGGAATTTTGATTGTTATGTTTGGGCGGGCATTTGCAGGTGTTAAGTTATTTTCTTTCTTTTTATTTCAATTTTCACTTTTTCTGTCATCTCTGATTTTGATTTACAGGTTGATAACTTTGAAATTCAACTTCCCCAATCGCGGGCGTATCTGAAGTCAATGTTTATTGTCCTATATGAGATCTTTGCAATTATTGGTGGTCTTCTTTTGAATTGGTTTCTTTGAACCATAAGCTTTATCCTTTCTATTGTTTTTCTGTCAAAGCCAAGTTCAACCAGTTCATCATCCGTTTTTCGTTCATCAATCATAAAGTATAAAAGTTTATCCACAACTTTATAGGATAAACCAAGTTCATCTTCATCAGTTTGACCGATCCAGAGGTCTGCGGTTGGTTTTTTGTCAATTATTTTTCTTGGCACGCCGAGTTCTTCGGCAAGTTGCCATACTTGTGTTTTATAGAGGTCCCCAAGCGGGTTTATTGCGCTTGCCATATCTCCGTAGAGAGTTCCGTATCCGAGCAAAAGCTCTGTTTTATTGCTTGTCCCGATAACAAGAGCTTGTTCTCGTGCGGATAGATCATATAGAACTATCATTCTCATCCTTGCCATGACATTCCCGCGTCTTATTTTATCCATATCTGGAAATTTTTCAAAATAGGGGTCGCACATCGGGGTTATATCAACAAATTCACTTTTAATTCCAAGGTTTGAGATTACAAGTTTTGCGTCTTCAATGCTATCGGGTGAGCTTGTTTTATATGGCATTATTACACCGAGGACATTTTCAGGTCCAAGTGCTTCAGCAGAAAGGTAAGCCGAAACGGCTGAGTCAACACCTCCAGAAACGCCGATGACTCCTTTTTTGAGCCCGAACCTTGTTGTTTCTTTTCTAATGAAATCAACCAAAATTTTTCGGACTATTTTCATATTAAGCTTTAAATTCTTCGCTTTTTCAAGTATCTCCATTTTTGTCTTCTTTTTGTTTTAAAATGTCAGTTTTTTAAGATTCAACTAAACTTACTTTATTTTTAGTTTTCTTGTAAATTCTACCGCATTTTTCACATAAGGCTTTTCCTTTTTTAAAATTCAACTTTTCACCGCATTCACATACCCAACCACTTAACTTTGCGGGGACGCCAGTTACAATTGCATAATCTGGAACATCTTTTGTTACGACAGCTCCTGCGCCGATCATTGCCCATTTTCCAATTGTTATTCCGCAAAGAATTGTTGCATTTGCCCCAATTGTTGCTCCTTCTTTCACAAGTGTCGGAATCCATTTTCCTCCTTTGGGATATTTTGCTCTTGGGTTTAGGTCGTTTGTAAATACGGCTGATGGTCCAACGAAGACATAATCCTCAAGCGTTACAAGGTCATAAACCGAGACATTGTTTTGGAGCTTTACGCCATTTCCAAGCACTGCTCTTGATCCAATGAAACAGTTTTGTCCAATTATACAATTTTTCCCGATTTTTGCGCCTTTCATTATATGTGAAAAGTGCCATATTTTTGTCCCTTCGCCTATCTCACATGGTTCGTCAATTATTGCTGTTTCATGGGCATAGAATTTTTTATCCATCTTTAAGGTCATTCCATTATTTTGTAATGATTTCACCGCAAGCTCAAGGACTTTAAGGACATTCAAAGCTTCGTATCCATCCGTTAAAGGTTTTGTTCTTTTGTTAACACACTCAATAAAGTGGATGCATGCGTTTTTTAATGGTTCTTCATTTGGGATTTTAATTATTTCTGGGTTTGCTTTTTTAGCTATTGGTAGATTGCCTTCCCATTCAATTTTGTGGGAATAGAGGACGAGCTTATCTTCAGGTTCGGTATCATCAAAAACAGCCATTTTTTTTGTTCCGATGACGATAAGTTTCTGTTCTTTGTATGGATGAAGCCAGCTGACGAAGATGTGAGCTCTTATGTCGTTTTTGAATTCAAGATATGTTAAAGTGATATCGCATGGAATTTTGGGGTTTGTTTTTTTATCGGCGTCATTGGAGAAAAGATAATTTTCCCCAACGGATAAAATTTTGTTTGGCATTTCTCCTATGATTGAAAGTATAAGCGAAACATCGTGTGGTGCAAAGCTCCACAATATGTTTTCTTCTTTTCTAAATTTGCCGAAATTTAATCTATTTGAGTAGATGTATTTTATCTCACCAATTTCTCCAGATTGAATTAATTTCTTTAATTTTACGATAGCGGGATGATATTGAAGGACATGGTCAACCATAAGAATCAGATTTTTCTCCTCGGCGATTTTCACAAATTCAATGGCATCTTCAAGTTTTAGTGCAAGCGGTTTTTCAACGAAAACATCTCTTCCAGATAAGAGGAAAATCTTGGCAAGTTCAAAGTGCGTCTCTGATGGTGTAGCGATTGCGACTGCTTTTATATCTGGGTCATTTATAACTTCATCAATTGAAGTTGTATATTTTGCTGGGAATTTATTTTTTAGTTCGTCAAAATTTGTTCTGTTGATATCGCACACGGTTTTTAAAGCGCCGATCTCAAAAAAATTTCTCACAAGATTTTTGCCCCAACTTCCAGAGCCGATGACGGCGACGAATTTTTCCATTTTTATTCAGGAAATTTATTTAAAATCAAATTTATAAGAGTTGACCTGATGAAACCACTTTGAATTCCAAAAAGTGATGGGACGGGATAAAATTTGATTTCGTATTTTTCTTTTATTTTTGCTTTTTCTTTAGCGAAATCAATTGCTCTTTTTAACCCGCCAAGTTCGTCAACAAGTTTTAAATTCAATGCCTGTGTTCCTGTGTAAACTTTTCCCTGTGCTAATTTTTCAACTTCATCAAGCGTCATGTTTCTGTTCTCTGCGACTTTTTGTTTAAAGTTAAGGTAAGTATATTGAAGTGCGTTCTCAATGCCTTTTCTTTCAATTTCGGTCCAGTGCCTTGTGGTTGAGAACATATCAGAATGTTCGCCTTTTTTATAAGTTTCAATTTTTATTTTCATGTTTTCATAAAGTTTTTCAAGCACAGGTTTTGAATAAACAACCCCGATGCTCCCTGTTAAAGTTGCTGGATTTGCAAAAATTCTATCCGAGCTGCACGCAACATAATAGCCTCCGCTTGCTGCAACATTTCCAAATGAAATTATAACTGGTTTCTTTTTTCTTGCTTCCTTCAATGCAGTGTAAATTTCATTTGAAGCAAGTGCAGAGCCACCGCCACTGTTAACTCTCAAGACTATCGCTTTTACGCTTTTATCTTTTACAGCAGAATTGATTTGTTTGACAACTGTTTCAGAACCTGTTAATCTCTCATCAAGAAATGGAAATGGTAAAGGTGGTTGACTTTCACCTGTTACAATTGCGCCGTGGACTCCGATGACGGCAATTTTGGGTATCACGCCCCATGTTTTATCCCAGTATCTTCTTTTGTCAAGTTTTATCAGGTTAACATTTTCATCATCACGGTTGTTTGCAAGTTTATTTATCAATCTTTTAGCTTCGCTGTAGAAACCAATTTCATCAATAAGCCCGATTTCTTTAGCTCTTGGTGGTATCATTCCACCTGAAATCTCTTCAATGAGTTCTTCTGTGAAGTTTATATTTCTTGATCTTGAAATTTGTTCTATCATTTGTTTGTGAATTTCTTCAACAAGGGATTTTATCAGTTCGGCTTGATTTTGTGTTGCTGAATCCGTGTAAATTGAGTGGAAGGTTGATTTGTATTCCCCTGCGGTCATTGCGTCCCATTCAATTCCAAATTTTTCAAAAAAGCTTTTCAATCTTGATACATCTATAACGGCGCCATATCCGACGATCATGCCTTCGGGAGCTATGACGATTTTATCAGCGATGCTTGCAAGGTAAAGCTCATTAACCCCAACCATTTCACCGCCAAGGTAAGCGACAACAGGT
>NZ_CZVH01000060.1:0-11491 GCF_001458555.1 Candidatus Kryptobacter tengchongensis
AATTGGAGACCATGCGCTTTTTGAGAAAAGTGGTTATGAATCTTATATTGATCTTGGGGATGAATGGAATGACCTAACAGGTTTGCCATTCGTTTACGCATTATGGGTTGGGAGAAGAGAAAGTTTGAGCGAAGATGATATCATGGCTTTAATAAATTCAAAAGAATATGGAACTCAAAACATTGATGTGATCTCTCATGAGGCAAGCGTAAAATATGGCGTTGATTTTGAATTTTGTAAGTCGTATTTGACGCAAAATTTATATTATGATCTTGGGGAAGCTGAAATTTCGGGGATGAAGGAGTTTTTTACATATGCGTTTTATTATGGCGTGATTGAATTCATACCTGAGATAAAGTTTTACGAGTTTGAAAAGAAAACAACGAAAAAATAAAGACAGGGTTTATCAAGATGAAAACAATGCTTATTTTACTGCCAGATATAAGGGAGCTGATTCAGGCTGAAAGAAATGAAGAACTTATTGATATCCTTGATGATTTACATCCAGTTGACATTGCGGAGATAATCTCAGAGTTGCCAGCAGATGAAAAGGTGAAACTTTTTAAACTTATTCGTAAAGAAAAAGCCATTGAGGTTTTTGATGAACTTGATGAAAATGATCAGATCTTGATACTTGAGCAGCTTCCAATTGAAGATAGGGCATTTATTCTAAATGAAATGTCCCCAGATGAAAGAGCGGACTTGTTTGAGGAGTTAACTGTAGATAAGTCCCAGGAATACGAAGCTTTGATGACCGAGGAAGCAAGGCGTGAGGTTGAGATTTTAACTGCTTATCCTTCCGAGACCGCAGGTGGGTTGATGACAACAGAGTTTGCATCCGTTGTTGAAAGTATGACCGTTGGCGAAGCGATAGAGTTTTTAAGGATGACAGCTCCAGATAAAGAGACAATTTATTCAATCTATGTCACAAGTGAAAAAGGGGTTCTTGTAGGTGTGGTGCAACTTAAAGATTTGATTCTGTCCGACCCTAAAAGGAAAATAAGCGACATAATGGATGAGAAGGTTATAAGTGTTGAAGTTGATACCGACCAAGAGGAAGTTGCTTCAATTATGAAGAAATATAATTTGACTGTAATTCCTGTTGTTGATAAATACCGAAAACTTATGGGTATAATCACTGTTGACGATATAATTGATGTCATTCATGAGGAAGCGTCCGAAGATATTGCAAAAATGGTTGGAACGCAGCTTGAGGACATTGAGACATTGCTTTCGCCTTTGAAATCCGCAAGATTGAGAATGCCATGGTTGATTTTAACTTATATTGGTGAGATAATAGTTTCTTTCATCGTAAAATATTTTGAGCCAACATTACAACAGATTATAGCTCTTGCCTCTTATATGCCACTTATCGCAGCTATGGGTGGGAATGTGGGAACGCAGGCATCAACGATTTGTGTTAGGGGTCTTGCGACCGGGAGCATAAAAATGAACGATTTGAAGAAAGTCCTTGTAAAGGAAACACTTGCTGGTTCCATTATGGGATTGGTCTATGGATTTGTTCTTGCAACTATCACGCTACTTGTTTACGGGCTAAAATATTCATTTGTTTTACCTGTATCTGCTTTCGTTGGATGTCTTGCTTCAATGACTTTTTCCTCAATTATGGGGACCATTGAGCCATTTGTTTTAATAAAACTGAAGAGAGATCCCGCAACTGCGGTAGGTCCACTTGTTTCAACTGGAACTGATATGTTAAGCTCAGCAACTTATCTTACCATTGCAACATTATTATTAAAATTGTTAGGTTAGAGTGAAAGTTTTGCTCGTCTATTTTTCATTTACGGGAAACACGGAGAAAGTTGCATTTAGTATTCTGGAAAATCTTCAAAAAAACGGGGTTAATTGTGAGGTTTTTAAAATTGAACCTGTATTAAAGTTCAAATATATTTTTTGGCTTTTTCTCTCATTTATCCCGTCTTTACCCTTTCCGATTAAGAATTTAAAACTTCTTAAGATAGATAATTACGAAGCAATAATACTTGGAACGCCCAAATGGACATTTAACTGTCCCCCTGTAACTTATTTTATTAGGTTTTTAAAACGGGTCAAATTCAAATCATCAATAAAAATTTTTTTCTTTCTCACCTACGGTGGTTTTGGCGAGGATGCTTATATTAAAAAGTTGAAACGAAAATTTGAAAAATCAGGATTTACCGTTTATGCTATGGAAAAGTTTAGAAGAAGTGAGATTATAAAAGGTGCGGTGGGTGAGAGAATTCAGAAGTTTTGCTTAAAGATTTTAACTTCAATCAATCCATCTTACCCTCACATTTCCGAGACCTGATTCAATAAAGATATTAATTTTTTTCTGTGCATTCTCATAGTTAAAGCTTATAAATTTATCGCCCCTTTTATAGAAATTGTCAAATTTTCTTGATGAGAGAAAACTTGAAGGTGAGGTTATAATTGCACCAACTTCTTTTGGCAGATATATATCAAGATTACCAAAGCCTAATTCAAAATTAAGCTCACCGTCGTTAAGTAATTCACCTGATAGATCAATATCAAAAGAGCCCATTCCACCGGAGAAGTTAAAACTTCTAAATTTTGCATTACCAAGTTTTTCACCGTCAAATTTTGCAACGCCTGCTTCAATTTCAAGTTTTCTCATTGTTATTTTGTTTGGGCTTGTGAATTTAAGCTTCGTACTGCTTACGCCAGTTGAAATTTTTAAATTTTTCAAACTTAACCCCCCAAGTTCAATGTTTGCTTTGCTGGCTCCAAGCGTAATATCAAGTGTTGTCGGGATATCGTTGCAAAGTTTTATATACCAACTTTCATCGCTTGAGATTTCTCTGGATGAAACTTTCGTTATTTCAAACTCAAGATACCCAATCCCTTCCTCAACAAAGTAATCAATGTTTACGAGATTTTTTGTCGTAGTTTTTTCAGAGTAGCCATCAATCACAGCTATTTTATCATCACTTCCCGGCAGGATATAGAAAACACCAGTACCACCAGAAATTTTTATTTTCAATTCTTTTTCATTTTTCCTCGGTATCTCTTTATGAAACCTTGTCTGAAAAATTTTTTCATCGTTTGCCCTGACTATCTGAATTAAAAAAATTAGGAAAACTATTTCAAGTTTATGGAGTTTCAAATTGGCGTATTCTTTGTTTTGTGTTCTATGTTATTTTTTTACGGAAAAAGGAAAGTACAGTTTCAGTAATGTTTTAATTTATCTTTCAACTTTTTGTAAAGCAACTCCCTTGCTCTGAAAATATGCACTTTAACCGTTCCAAGTGGAAGTTTAAGCTCTTTTGCTATCTCCTCGTAAGATTTATCCTCAAAGTGTCGCATTATGATAACCTTGCGATAGTGTTCTGGAAGAGAGTTGATCGCCTCGTAAATTATCTCGTTTTTCTGCTTCTGAAATAATTCACGGTCGGGAACATTGCTCCAGTCTGGGATCTCGCGCTGGATGGAATCATCTTCAAGCTCGTATTCTTCATCAAGTGAATAAGTTGAAATTTTCCTCTTTCGGACGAAATCAATGCAATGATTTGTCGCAATTTTGTAAAGCCAAGTTGAGAATGAAAATTCCGATTTAAAACTTGAGATTGAAGTGAAGGCTTTAGTGAAAATTTCTTGGACAAGATCGTCGGTTTCGCTCTTATTTCTAACGATGCGGTTAACTATTGTCTCAACTTTCTTTTTATATCTGTTCATCAATTCAACATAAGCTAATTCATCACCTTTTACGGCAAGTTTTACAAGTTCTGTGTCAGTTAATTTTTTGTATTCTTTCTTTATTTCTTTCATATTCAGTGAATTACTTTGTGTAAGAAGTCGGAGGTCATGTAAAAAAACAGCATCCCGAAGAAGACCGCAATTGGAGCGAGCTTTGTTTTTGAATTATTAATCTCGGGTATTAAATCAGTAGTTCCAACATATAAACCAACTCCGGAGATGAACGCAAAGAAATACCCGGTGAGTTTTTCGCTTATTGCAGGTATAGCAAGTCCGATCAAGACACCGGCAAATGTGGCAAATCCAACGATTGAAGCGAGCAAAAGCGATGTGCTAACTTTTTTACCCGATGCTGAAATAATTGATGCTACAGTCATACCTTCGGGAAATTTGTGAAGGAAAACACCGATGAAAAGCAGAAGCCCAATCACATAATTAAATTTTAAGCCAATTGAGATTGACATTCCATCAAAGAAAGCGTGAATGAAAAGACCTAAAAAAATAGAATAGCTTGCTGTTTTTGAAATTATATGTTCAGTGTGAGTTTCCTCGCCAAAATGTAAGTGTGAGACGATGGCGTGTTCAAAAAAGTGAAGTGTTGCATATCCAAGCATAATTAAAATTGGTGCTGTTTCACCTATTGAGTTGATTGATTCAGGGACAAGTTGCGTCAGCACGAGGGCAACTATGAAACCAGCTCCAAAAGCAAGCATATAATCTTGAAGTTTTTGGGGCCATTTTCGCGTAAAAAATATAATTAAACCACCAAGTATTTCAGCAATCGTTGCTATCAATCCAAGTGTTAGAATTAAAAGTGTCATTTTTTTAGTTTTTTAGTTTAAGATAAAACCAAAGATGGTAAAAAATATCAGGGCGAAAGAAGCGGCTGTAATAGCATACGGAAGTTGTGTTTTAACATGGTCAAGATGATCGCAGGCAGATGCCATTGAAGAAACTATCGTCGTATCTGATATTGGGGAGCAGTGATCTCCAAAAACTCCACCGCTTAAGACGCTTGCTATGATAAGTGATAGGTTAGAGCCAAGCGCAATTCCAGCGGGGACAGATATCGGGATCATTATAGCAAAGGTTCCCCAGCTCGTTCCAGTTGAAAAAGAGATAAAACATGAGGTTAAAAAAACTATGCTTGGTAAAAGTTTTGGATTTATGAATTTGCTTACAATATGAGCAACATACTCACCTGTTTTTAGCTCTTTACATACCGCTCCAATTGCGAAAGCAAATGTCATCAAAACGGCAAGTGGAATAAGCCCTCCCATGCCTTTGAGTGTAAGTTCAATTGTTTCGCGAATTGATAGAATTTTTTGAATTTTATAAAGAAATCCCGCTACGAAGATTGATGTCATCACGGACCAAAGGACAGATGTTGAACCAGAGCCATTTGTAATGTTTCCATTTCCAGTTATGTAAAGTCCAATGGGCATCATCAATATCATCGTCAAAATGGGAATAATCATGTTTCTTGCTTTTGGGTTTGCATCAGATTTTGGAGGGATATTTATCACTTCATCGGCGATGAGAGGCATCGCTCCATCTGCAATTACCTTTCCCTCATGTATTGCTCTTAATTCTGCCTTTTTCATTGGTCCAAAGTCAAATCCTGTGAGTCCGATGAATAAAACAAGAAGGATTGCGAAAATTGCGTAAAAATTGAAAGGCAAGGCAGAAATAAAAAGCTGAATCTCATTTTTAACACCAACTTGTGTGAGCAATCCAATCACATACGCACCCCACGCGTTAAGTGGTATCATAATGCAAACAGGGGCTGATGTTGAGTCGCAAATATAAGCAAGTTTCTCCCTTGATATTTTGAATTTATCAAAAATTGGTCTTGACACTGTTCCTGTGACAAGGCAGGTTATGCTTGATTCAACAAATATGCTCATCCCGATAGCCCAAGCGAAAATTTGTGCTTTTCTTCTTGAATTTATAAAACTGCGCCTTGAAACTAAGTTTATAAATCCCTGAACCCCACCCGAGCGTTGAGTTAGGGCGATTAAGGCTCCAACAAGCGCACTGAAAATTATAACTCTCGTATTTGCAGGCTCTTTGAAAACATTTATTATCGCATCAATAGAATTAACAAGTCCAAGTAATGGGTTGAATTCAGATAAAATAGTCCACCCAAGCCATATTCCAATGAAAAGTGAAATATAAACCTGTTTGGTTATCAAAGCCAGAATTATCGCAAAGATGGGTGGTAAAATTGAAAGCCATGTGTTCATTTGAGCTCGTTCAAAATTTTTGCAATATGTTTGATAAGTGTACCCTGCGGATGCTCAACTATTCGTCCGATCTCCTTGTCGTTTTTGAAAAATATAAATGTTGGGACTCTCGTTATGTTATATTTGTCAGTTAAACCCTTTAACTTTTTATCTCTATCAAGCCCGATAACTTTAATATATTTTCTTGAGATGCCTGCTTCGTCCATTATCTTCATAAACTTTGGGAAATATTCTCTGCTGTCTGGACACCAAGTCCCTATAAAAATTAGCACATCAAATTTGTTAGCTTTTGATTTTATCAGGCTGAAGCTCTCGGGATCTTCAACAACATATTTAGAATATCCATCGCCGTACCATTTGAAATTTTCATTTTCAAGCAATTGGATTGGAAATTCGCCGATGATTATTTTTGAGTTGTTTCTTTCAACAATGTGATATCTTTTGCTTGCGCATGAGTTTAAAATCAAAGAAATAATGATCAAAACTGTTGAGATTTTTTTCATTTTTTATCCTCCAGCATTGTTTTTATTCTTGAGACCACCATTTCAATTGCGACTTCATTTTCCCCACCTCTTGGAATGATTACATCAGCCCACCTTTTGCTTGGCTCAACGAATTCAAGATGTGATGGTTTAACAGTTGAAATATATTGATTTATTACGGATTCAAGAGATCTTCCCCTTTCAATTATATCTCTTTTAATTCTTCTTAACACTCTTTCGTCTGCGTCTGTATCAACGAAAATTTTTATATCCATCAAATCACGCAGTTCCTTTTCAACAAAGACAAGTATCCCCTCAATTACGATCACATCTTTGGGCTCAATATGTCTTGTCTGTTCAAGTCGTCTGTATGTTGCAAAGTCGTATATTGGTATATCAACGGGTTGATAATTTTTTAATTTCTTAACATGTTCAATTAAAAGTTTTGTGTCAAGTGCATCTGGATGGTCAAAGTTAATTTCTTCAGCTTTTTTGCCTCCAAATTGAGAGATGTCTTTGTAATAACTATCGTGTTCAAGGATTATGACTTTATCTGTTCCAATTTTTTGCGCAATTTTCTTTGCGACGGTTGTTTTTCCAGAGCCAGTGCCACCGGCTATTCCAATTGTAAGTGGTCTCATTTAAAATATGTTGGTGCAATTTGTTTTAATTCCTCTTTATTTAAAAATCTCCATTCCCCAGGTTTTAAATTTTTATCCTCAAAATTTCCAATCTTTATTCTAACAAGGTTTTCAACTTTATAGCCGAGTTTTTCAAACATTCTTCTAATCTGTCTATTTTTGCCCTCAACTATTTCAATTTCAACCCAGCATGTTTTTGGATTTGTTTTGACAATTTTTATATTTGCGGGCATCGTCGTATAAATTTTTCCATTTACTTCAATTTCTATCCCGAGCTTAAGTTTTAACAAATCTTCTTGTTTTATCTTTTTGTTGAGTTTTACAAGATATGTCTTGGGAACTTTTGATTCCGGGTTTGTGATAAAGTCGGCAAATTTATTGTCATTTGTCAAAATTAAAAGTCCACTTGTATCTTTATCAAGTCGCCCGGCTGGGGCAACCCATGTATCAAGTTTAACTATATCGTAAATGGTTTTTCTGTTAAGTTCATCTCTCCTTGTTGTTACAATTCCTTTTGGCTTGTTAAGGATTATGTAGATTTTTTCTTTTTGTTTTAGAATCTGTCCATCAATGGCGATTTTATCTTTTTTAAGGTTAACTCTGTAAGATGGATCTGTTATAATTTTTGAATTCACGCTGACCCTGCCATGTTTGATTATTTCCCTTGCGATGTTTCTTGATGCATACCCAAGCTTTGAAATTGCCCGTTCAAGTGAAACTCCTCTTTTCATTCTCATTTGAGATATTTGATTAAAGTGAAACCAAGAATCAAAAGTGTGATGAATGCAATTGTCAGCCAGTCAAAGTATTTATCAATAAATGTTTTAACTTTCGGACCAAAGAAATAAATTAAACCACCGACGAGAAAAAATCTTGCTGGTCTGCTCAATGCGGATGCCAAAACAAGTGTATAAAAGTTAATTTGAAAGGCGCCAGCAGCAATTGTGAAAACTTTATAAGGTATTGGTGTGAATCCAGCAATCACAATAGCGACGAATGCGTTTTTATCATACATAATTTTAACCGTGTTGTATTCATCTTGAAGATGGTAAAATTCAATGATTTTCTTTCCGATTATCTCATAGAACTGTAGCCCAAGTAAATATCCGAACATCCCACCAAGCACTGAGCCAGCCGAACAAATTAGAGCGTATCTAAATGATAACTGTGGCTTTAAAAGGGCAATTGCGATTAAAAGAACATCTGGCGGAATTGGGAAAAATGAGGATTCTGTAAATGCGATTAAAAACAGAGCAAGTCCAGCATAGGGTTTGTCGGCAAAGTTCTCAACCCATTTTTTCAACTCAAACAAAAATTTTGATATTCTTCGCATCATATTTCTTCTTTGCTTTTAACTTGAAACAAATTAAAAATGTTAAATTTGAAATTCAAGTTTAGATAAAATCCTTCGTTAACCATCAAAATTTGTAAAAATTACCAATCTTTGTTAAGTTTAATCAAAAAGAGGTTACCACAATGATTAAGATAAAGGCAAGTGAAAATGGTCCATATCTGATTGAGATAGAAAAAGGGAATTTTGAGATTGAAAAAGATGAAAGGAGCGAGGTAATTGAAAAGAAGACAATCGCTCTTTGTAGATGTGGGGGCTCACAGAATAAGCCTTTTTGCGATGGGACACATAAAAAAATTGGTTTTTCGGCAGAGGGCGTGATCATAAAGGTAAACATAAAATAAGATTTTATCCTCTGCTGTTATAAGTGAGATTGGTTGTGAAAACTAAAATTTTTTTCTTAAAACTTTATGCGTTCACTCCTTGAGCTCAAACCGTATCTTTTAAAATATAAGAAATTGCTCACGCTTGGAGTTTTAGCAATTCTTATCAGTGAGGCATTTTATGTTTTGATTCCAATTTTAATTGGGCGAGCGATTGATAGTTTAAAATCTGGAGTTACAGGTGAAAAACTTCTATGGTTTGCTTCTCTTGTAATTGGTTCAACTCTTTTGAGCGGTATAGCTTCCTTCTTTGTGAGGCAAACTATAATCGTTGCTTCAAGGAAAATTGAATATGACATGCGAAATGATTTTTACCGTCATGTGCAAAGTTTGCATTATCTTTATTTCAGGGATAAAAAGATTGGCGATATAATGGCTTATGCAACGAATGATATCCCCGCTGTCAGAAACTTCTTGGGACCTGGAATAATGTATTCTGTTGAAACCGTAATTGAATTTGTTGTTATACTTGGGATTATGTTTTCTATGAATTTTAAACTTACGCTGGTAACTTTGATACCACTTCCGTTGATTTCCTATTTGGTTTACAAAATCGGGAAAATTGTGCACGAACGATATGAGGATATACAGGAACATTTTGGAACTATTACAACTGTGGCGCAGGAAAATATCTCCGGAATAAGGGTGATAAAATCTTATGTGCGAGAAGACTACGAGATTGAAAAGTTTAGGAAGTTAAGTTTTGAATATATGCTAAAGAACATAAAACTTATAAAGATTCAATCACTGACATATCCGTTGATGATTTTGATAACTGGAATTTCAATTATACTTGTTGTTTGGTATGGTGGTTATCAAGTTATAAAAGGTATGATGACGCTTGGACAAATAACATCGTTTTTAATTTATCTTGGTTATCTGATCTGGCCAATGATTGCGTTTGGATGGATTGTAAATTTGACGCAAAGGGCATCAGCCTCAATGGATAGATTGCTTGAGGTTTTCAAGGTTGAGCCAGAGATCAAAGACACAGAAGAAACTGATTTCTCAATTAAAGAGATAAAGGGTGAGATTAAGTTTAAAAATGTATGGTTCAGGTATCCAGACTCCGAAAATTATGTTTTGAAAAATATAAATCTTGATATAAAGCAAGGACAAACGGTTGGAATAGTTGGTTATACTGGAAGTGGAAAGACAACGCTTGTGAATTTAATCCCGAGGTTATTTGACCCTGATAAAGGGGAGGTTTTAATAGATGGAGTTAATGTTAAGAAAATTCCACTTAAAGTTTTAAGAGAAAGTATCGGATATGTTCAGCAGGAGGTTTTCTTGTTTTCTGATACGGTAAAGAATAATATAACTTTTGGGGTGGATGGAGTAAGCGATGAAAAAGTTTTTGAAGTTGCGAAGATTGCACATATTTATGATGAGATCATGGAATTTCAGGATAAGTTTAATACCATCATTGGGGAAAGGGGCATAACTTTATCTGGTGGGCAGAAACAAAGGCTATCTCTTGCAAGGGCTTTGATAAAAGATCCAAAAATTTTAATACTTGATGACTCATTCTCTTCAGTTGATGCTTACACAGAAGAGACGATCTTAAAAAATCTAAAAGAATTTAGAAAGGGAAGAACCACGATAATTATAAGCCACAGGATAACCGCCGTTAAAGATGCAGACTTCATCATTGTTCTTGACGATGGTGAAATAGTTGAACAGGGAACGCATGATGAACTTATTGAACTTGGCGGGGTTTATGCGGATCTTTATCAAAAACAGATACTTGAAGAAGAACTTGAAAAAATGTAAAACAAATTTTTTACGCAGTTTATGCATGATTTTAGGGAAGATGAAATAGTTGGCAAGGCGTATGATTCAAGGTTGATGAAACGACTTTTAAAATATGTTAAACCGTATTGGAAACAAGTTGCTATCTCGGTCATACTTGTTTTAATACTTGCAGTGTTAAATCCATTACGACCTTACATAACGAAATTTGCGATAGATGATTATATCTTGAAGTCAAATTATTCAGGACTTACAAAATTAGCAGTGCTTCTTTTCGGCATCTTGCTTTTGCAGGGGATCTTACAATATCTTTTAAGTTATGTAACTGAATGGATTGGTCAGAAGACAATTTTTGACTTAAGAATGGAGATTTTCAGCCATTTGCAACGGCTTGCCTTGAGATTTTTTGATAAAAATCCAACTGGACGACTTGTGACAAGGGTTACGAATGATGTTGAATCTTTAAATGAAATGTATTCATCCGGGATTGTTCTTGTTTTTGGGGATATATTTACAATTTTGGGGATTTTATATTTCATGTTTAAGTTAAGTTTTGAACTTTCGCTTGTCACTTTGAGCGTTTTGCCTTTGCTTTTTTATGCGACTTTTCTTTTCAGAAAGAAGGCGAGGGAGGCTTATAGGGAGGTAAGGGCGTTAATCGCAAGGATAAATGCTTTCTTACAGGAACATTTTTCTGGTGTGAGCGTGGTGCAGGTTTTTCACCGGGAGGAAGAGGAGTTTAAAAAGTTTGACAAGATAAACGCAAAATATAGAGATGCGAACATAAGGTCGGTTTTTTATTACGCTGTTTTCTTTCCCGCAGTTGAACTTATAAGTGCAATTGGGGTTGGGCTTATAATCTGGTATGGTGGTGGGGAGGTGATAAAGGGAACTGTCACAGTTGGAGTTTTGATCTCGTTTC
>NZ_CZVH01000061.1:0-11446 GCF_001458555.1 Candidatus Kryptobacter tengchongensis
CTACAGAAAGGTATCAAAAATTGAAAAGGTTAGAAATACCAACCTTCGTGGGGAAATTGAAGGAGCTGATTGGGTTGCGATAACTCATCCTGATTTCATAACACAGGCGAAAAGATTAGCTGATCACAGAGCAAAGAAGGATTCCCTTAAAACACTTGTGGTAGATGTTGAAGATATTTACAATGAATTTTCATGTGGAATTCTTGACCCAGTTGCGATAAGAGATTTTTTAAAATATGCGTTTGACAAATGGAATAAGAAGCCTTTTTACATCTTGTTGTTCGGGGACGGGGATTATGATTATAGAAATGTTGAAATTGTGGATAAAAATTGGATCCCGGCTTATGAAAGCAGGGAAGGATTGCAACAGATTTTAACATATACATCCGATGACTTCTTTGTGCTTTTAACTCCGGATATTTACATAGACATGGCAATAGGTCGTTTACCAGTACAAAGCCAAGAAGAAGCTGAAACTGTTGTGAATAAGATAATTCAGTATGAAACTAATAAAGATTTTGGTTTTTGGAGAAATACAATTTTATATGTTGCTGATGATGGTTTAACTTCTGGGGGTATAACTGATGGAACAATCCATACGCTTCAGAGTGAAGCCCTTGCTAATTATTATACCCCTGAGTTTATTGATAAACGGAAGCTTTATCTTGTGGCGTATCCAACTACCTACACTTCTGCTGGAAGAAGGAAGCCAGAAGCATCAAAAGCACTTGTTAATTTTATAAATCGTGGTGTTGCAATTGTAAATTGGATAGGGCATGGTAATCCGTATGTTTGGGCGCATGAGAGAGTATTTGAGATCGGTTATACGATTCAAAACCTAAAAAATGGCGGTAGATTGCCGTTTGTTGTAGCAGCTACATGTGATTTTGCGAGGTTTGATAATCCGAAATCACAAAGTTCAAGCGAAGTTTTATTAACGCTTAAAAATGGTGGTGCAATTGGTGTTCTTTCATCTGCAAGGCTTGTTTATTCGGGTGATAACGCAGCTTTTAATTATAAATTTTTTGATGAACTTTTTAAGTGGACTGACGAATATAAAACAGCTAAGGTTGGTGAGGCGATGTTCAGGGTTAAACAATATTATGCATCACTTAACGATAGAAAATTTTTCTTATTTGCAGACCCGGCGTTGCATCTTGTTATACCAAGATATTCAGTCTCAATTGACACTATGAACGGGAACAGTACAAGTCAACTGATCCAGCTCAAAGCCCTTGGAAGGGCAAGTTTTTCTGGGAGAGTACACAAAAACAACGGTTCAAATTTAAATATATCTGGAAAAGTTGAAATTGCAATTTTTGATGCTCAGAAAAGTTTAAGTTATACCGATGAGCTTGGGTGGGTGTTTAATTTTATCGATCAAGGTAATTTACTTTTCAGAGGTGAGTATTCGCTTAAAAATGATATGTTTAAAGGCGAATTCGTTCTTCCTAAAGATATATCTTTTTCAAATGCAAGAGCTAAAGCAATTGCATATTTTTATTCTGACTGGGTTGACGGTGCTGGTTTTACAACAAATCTTGTAATCAATGGTATTGATTCAAACTTTGTTGGCGATTTAAAAGGACCGGAGATTGATATTTATCTGAATAATGCCAATTTTAAACCTGGAGATGTTGTTTCTAATGAGCCACTTTTAATTATTGAAATTTTTGATGAAAGCGGTGTTAATGTTTCAACATCTGCAATAGGGCATAGAATTGAAGCATTCATTGATGATAGCCCATCAAGCATTGACCTTTCCGATTTTTACCGAGCAAAGCTTGATGATTACAGGCGTGGTGAGGTTAGATATAGATTACCGAATCTGGCGCCGGGAAAACATAAAATAAAAGTTAAAGCGTGGGATATTTTCAATAATTCGTCTATTAAAGAAATTGAATTTAAAGTTGTTGAGTCTGGTGAATTTGCGATTTATAATGTTTTCAACTATCCAAATCCATTTGCGGATAAAACATATTTTACTTTTCAAAAAGTTGCAACTTTAGAGGATACCCCTGTTGATGTTGAAATAAAAATTTACACCCTGACTGGAAAGTTGATCAACAAAATAGAAAGGTACGGTCTAACTGGGAACTTTATTGCGATTGAGTGGGACGGTAGAGATATGGATGGCGATGAGGTTGCAAACGGCGTTTATATTTATAAGGTAATTGTTAAAGATTCTAATGGCTCAAAAAAGGCTGAATCACTTGGGAAATTAGTTGTGATGAGGTAAAATTTGTTTTTTGTGAAAATTTTGTATATTTAAGCAAAAACAAAAGAGGATTGGATGCTGATAGAAAGGTTAATGCTTTGGCTTGGTTTGTAAAACAAAAATTCAGGAGGTAAATAAATATGTTGTTGAAAGGCAAATTTATAATCGGATTAAATGTTATTTTGGCGCTTATTTTATTTGGTAATTTACTTTACGCACAAGGTGGAGATGCTGCGGTACCTTTTCTTTTGATAGCGCCTGATTCAAGATCTGGAGCAATGGGAGAAACAGGGGTTGCGCTTGCGGATAATGCAAACGCAATTTTCTGGAATCCTGCTGGGCTTGCTTTTCAAAAAGGAACTGAAATAAGCTTCACACATGCAAGATGGCTTCCACAGTTTAGCTCTGATCTGTTTTACGAGTACCTAAGTGCAAAACATTACCTTAATGTTATTGATGCTACTGTTGGTGCAAATATAACTTTCTTTAACTTGGGCTCTTTTGAAAGAAGAGATGAAAATAACACATATCTTGGAACCTTCAAAGCTTTTGAATATGCCGTTACGCTTGCCTATGCTATGAAGTTAACCAAAAGTTTGGGGTTTGGTTTAAATCTTAGATATATTCACAGCCAGCTTGCTCCGTTTGGAACGGCGGAAGAGCAGGGCAGGGGAGTTGCAAACGGGGTAAGCTTTGATATAGGTTTACTTTTCAGAGAGTATATATTTGGAAGAAGAGTAAGTGCTGGATTTAACCTTTCAAATCTTGGTCCGATGATTCATTACATTGATAAGGAGCAGGCGGACCCACTTCCAACGCATTTGAGGGTTGGTTTTGCTTTTGATATAATTCAAACAAAGTATAATAACTTCACAACAACTGTTGACTTTGGAAGAGTTCTCGTGAGAAGATACCCAGGTGAAAATAGAAAACCCGATCCGTTGCCGAAATCACTGATCACAGCATGGGGCGAACAAGCAAGTTTGAGAAAAGTGACTGTTGGTTTAGGATTTGAGTATTGGTATGGAAGCCCACGGCTCATTGCTTTAAGAGCTGGTTATTTTTATGAGGACCCGCGCGCTGGTGGAAGAAAATTTGCAACCTTTGGAGCTGGGATAAGATATAGCATCGTTGGTGTTGATTTCAGTTATATTTCAACTTTTGAGGAAAACCATCCGCTTGCTAATACTCTTCGCTTTACAATTTTGCTGAACTTTGGTGGTCAAGAATGACATTTAAAAGGGGCGAGCTCTTTCTCGCCCTTTTTTAATAATAATTTTCTTCCCCGTAAAATGAGGATAATCTACATATTTTTAATTTTTCTGCTTGCTTTAACAGTTGATATATTTTCCCAGGGTCAGCAAGTTTATAAAGTTCTTGCGGTAATGGTTGATTTTCAGGAAGATAACGATCCATTGACAACAGGGAATGGGAAATTTAACTTAAATTTTCAATCAAAGAAGATCATTGATCCCCCACCGCATGATAAAAAGTATTTTGAAGCCCACCTGCAATTTTTGAAAAATTATTTTTCTAAATTTTCCATAGAAATTGAATATGAAATCATTGATTCAATTTTCACGCTATCAAAACCAATGCGACACTATTCACCGCCACAAGACTCTGGACTTGAACGAATTTTAATGCTTGTCTATGAAACTTGGACAAAAGTTAAAAACTCATCAATCCGAACAAATTACCAACTTTCTGAATATGATTGCTACATTATTTTTCACGCTGGCGTTGGAAGGGATATAAATTTATCTGCTGAGTACGGATATAACCCAACCCCATTTGATATCCCGTCTCTATTTGTAAACCATGATTCCATAAATTCATTCTTGAGGAAAAATGGAATCACTGAAAATTTTGAAGTTAAAAATTCAATCATTCTTCCTGAAACTGAATCAAGGTATATTCAGAGCATAACTGGCGAGGCGTTACTTCAAATTGGATTGAATGGGTTACTTGTATCAAACTTTGCAAGTTTCCTTGGATTGCCAGATTTGTTTGATACAAAAACAGGAAGATCAAGAATTGGAAGATTTGGATTGATGGATGGACCTGGGATTTTTTCATATCGTGGGATTTTGCCACCTGAACCATCAGCTTGGGAAAAAATAAAACTTGGGATTTGTCAGCCAGTTGAAGTTAAAGTTTTTAAAGATACAATCATTTCAATCTCTGCTTTTCAAGTTAACAAAAATAACGCAATTTTTAAGATACCTATTAGCGCAAAGGAATATTTCCTCATTGAGAATAGAAACCGTGATGTTTTTAACGATGGAGTCAGATTAAAATTTTATTGGCGTGATTCAACGGGAGAGAGGATAATTGAAAGGGTATTTACAAAAGATGAGATAGGGTTTAATTATTTTGACATTGATTCAGTGTATGGAGTTTTGATTGATGTTGATGAACCTGACTGGGCTTTGCCTGGTTCTGGAATTTTGATATGGTATATTGATGAAAATGTGATTGATGAGAAATTGAAGATAAACTCAATAAATAACGATGTTAAACGACTTGGCGTAAAACTTATTGAAGCAGATGGTCCACAAGTAATTTATGGAGATGAAATCGGTTGGGTATTTGATATGTGGTTTTTAGGTAATTCATCGCCTGTTTATAAAAATGAATTCTCTGTAAATGCTTATCCATGGAATCCGACGAATAATCTGTCAAACTTTAATGTTAAAATTTACAACTTTAGTTCCCCTTCACCTGTGATGACATTTAAAGTTGGAACTTCAGATTCAACAGTTCTTCCAGCTCCTGCTTTTCCAAAGCGGATATTTGGGATTACGGAGAGATCTTTTGTTACGATTGGAAGTATAGATAATGATCCTAAGAATGAAATAGTTTTGAATTCATCTTCTGGAATCTTTGCATTTAATCCATCTGGGACGAGCTTAACACTAAATGAGCAGGGATATTATTCAAACATTAAGAGTGATTTCGCATGTGCGATATTTGATGTTGATGGCGATGGGATAGGTGATGTTATAGGGGTGGATGATAAAAAAAGTTTATGCTTTTAAAACATGGGATTCTAATCTTGATGGTTTTGTTGATAGTATATGGGTTTATGAAAATGAAAAACCTATTTCAACTCCACCTGCGATTTTTCAGAATAAGATACTTTTTGGAGATAGTGCTGGGAATATTGTTTTTTTAAATAAAAATGGAAGTTTGAACCGAAAAATTAAAATAGCGGACGATCCCGTTGTTTCTTTAATTGCAAGTGACTCAATGTGGGTTGCGGTCTCAAAAAGAAGAATTAAGACAGAGTTTAAAGAATGGAATTTTAATGTTGATTTAGTTTCATCCAGTGGAATTGATTTGAAAGGCAATGGTGAAATTGAGATAATCGTTGCACTTTCCGAAACTGGCGAGGTTATTATTCTTAATACACAGACGGGCGCAGTAAAGCAAGTTCAAATTCAACCTTCGCTTGAAATTTATACTTCGCCTGCAATTGCTGATTTGAATCTTGACGGGTTCCCAGATATCATAATAACTGCGGGGAATAAAATTTGGGCTTTTAATTACTTTGGTTCAGTTCTTTTTAATTTTCCAATAGAGGTTAAAAATGCAAGGACTCTATCATCTCCAGTTGTCGTTAATTTTTACGCGGATAGCTTACCTGAAATAATTGTTGGAACTGATACTGGATTGATTTATGCGTTTGATGTTTATGGTAGAACTATCCCCGGTTTCCCAGTTCCAATAAGTGGTGCTTGTGTCGCGTCCCCAGCGGTTTATTATGAGAGCAACCTTGTTTATCTTTTTGTCCCGAGCAATGATGGATACCTTTATGCATGGACTATAAAGCCTGATGTGATACCTGCAAATGTTTTGTGGTCAAATTATCTCAAGGATGAGAAACATTCAAATTATTCCTCAAAATCACCAGAGCTTATCCCTCCAACATCTGTTGAGATACTTGATAAAAAAGAGGTTTATAATTGGCCTAACCCTGTTTATGACGAATTTACTTTTATTCGTGTTAAAACTTTTTATGATGCGAAAATTAACATTAAAATTTTTGATCTTGCGGGATTTAAAGTGGATGAAATCAACTCAAATGTTAGTGCAAATTTTGAAACCGATATAAAGTGGGATGTGAAAAATGTTCAAAGCGGAATATACTATGCAAGGATTGAAGCAATTGCACAAGGTAAAAGTGATGTAAAAATAATAAAAATTGCGATTGTAAAATGAAATTTTTTTCAAGGATAGATTTGATAATTTTGATTTGTTTTGTTAGTCTTCTTTCCTTTGCTCAGGAAGAGGAGTTTATTCATCCAGAGCTTCGCTGGTATACAATTGAAACAAAAAATTTTCTCATTCACTTTCATGATGGAGCTGAAAGGACAGCGAAAGTTGTCGCTAAAATTGCGGAGGAGATATACGATCCCATAACCGCACTTTACAATCATAAGCCTGATCAGAAAATTAGCATCATCATAAAAGATTATGATGATTATTCAAATGGTATGACTTTTTTCTATGATAACAGAATTGAAATTTGGGCAAGCGCACTTAATTTTGAACTTCGTGGGGAGCATAACTGGTTAAGGGATGTTGTCACGCATGAATTCACACATATGATTCAAATGCAGGTTGCGATGAAATTTGGAAGAAGAGTTCCAGCTGTTTATTTTCAATGGCTTGGCTATGAAAAGGAAAGCAGACCAGATATATTGTATGGTTTTCCAAACATCATCGTATCTTATCCAATTGCTGGGATAAATGTCCCGGCATGGTTTGCAGAAGGAACGGCGCAGTTTAACCATCCGAATTTAAATTACGACTATTGGGATACGCATAGAGATATGATTTTACGAATGCAAGTTATTGATGATAAACTTCTGACCTGGGAACAGCTAAATTCTTTTGGAAAAACAAGTTTAGGGAATGAGTCGGTTTATAACTCGGGGTTTTCGCTTGTTGAATTTATCGCAAAAAATTATGGTGTTGAAAAACTTGAAGAAATTTCAAGGAATCTAAAAGCCCCATTTCACCTTACAATAGATCAAGCAATAAGAAAATCTCTCGGGATTGATGGGAAGGAACTTTACAATCTATGGAAATCTCATCTCAAAGAAAAATACCGTCGCCAGATTGAAGAGATAGAAAAAATTGAGGGAGAACCAATTGAGAAAGACGGATTTGGAAATTTTTATCCTAAATTCTCCCCAGACGCTAAAAAAGTTGCATATATCTCAAATAAAGAAAGTGATTATTTCTCGCCATCGGCAATTTACATCTATGATTTTGAAACGAGGAAGATTGAAAAGATTGTCAATGGCGTTTCAGGTTCATTATCTTGGTCACCAGATGGAAAGAAAATTTTCTACTCAAAAAAGACGAGGCGAAATAAAAACTGGCAAAATTTATATGATATTTTTGTCTACGAGATCAACTCAAAAACTGAAAAAAGATTGACTTACGGATTAAGGGCAAATAACCCTGTAGTTTCTCCAGATGGAAAATACATCGCATTCATATTTTACAATGATGGGACTTCAAACATTGGGATGATTCACATTGATGGTTTTGACAAAAGGAAATATTCTTCTATCAAAGAGGTCAAGATTTTGACCAATTTTAAAAATGGTGAGCAAGTTTATAACCTTTCTTTTTCACCGGATGGTAAAAAAATTTTATTTGATTACTCTTTAAAAAATAATCGTGACATTGGTGTTGTTGATATTGAAACGCTAATTTTCCAACCCATTATAGCAACCGCAAGCGATGAGCGAAATCCAGTTTTTTCAAATGATGGAAACAAAATTTATTTCTCATCTGATAGAAGTGGCATCTTCAACATTTATGAGTTTGATGTTGTGACGGGAGAGATGTTTCAAATTACAAATGTCTACGGTGGTGCTTTTATGCCGGATGTTAAAAATGGGGGAATTGTTTATTCAACTTATACATCCGATGGATTTAAAATTGCTTATATGAAGGAAGTCAAGGGATTTAAGCCTGTTGTTGATTGGCTTGCCTCTAGCGATGGGGTTAGCTTCAATCTCTCGTCAAAGCATTCAAATGATTATGATGATACAAATTTGCCCGATTTTGAAATTTATGAGTATAAAAATGTTTACACATCTCTTGCGGTTTATCCAGTTTTTCGTTTTGATAATTATAATAAACATGACCGTGGAATTGATCTTTTGAAGTTTGGACTTTATGCGTATTCAACCGATGTTGTTGGGAAATACAGTTTATTTGCTGGGGCGTTAATGAATAAGAAACTTGAGCGTGATTTGTTTTTGCAATTTCAATTTAACGATAGATTTCCAATCCTTTATCAGCTTGGTTTGAAGCCGAGATTTTCGGTTGAAGCATACAATGTCACACGGGCTACTAAATTTTTGCTTGAGCTTGGTTTAAATTTAATCCCAGTTGACATCGTCTATCATCTCACAGAGGTTGACCTTGCTTTTCACTGGAAATTTATTTTGCCTAATTTAAATTTGAGGACAGGTTTCACATTCTCAAGATATTCTGCGGAGATAAAAAGCTTTACAATCCCTGAAACGAAGATGTTAGTTCCATCAAGTGATGATGTTTATTTTATTGGTCGCACTTTTTATCTTAGTTTATCTTTCAGAGATATTCATCCCAGAAGCAACTCTGATATAAATCCAATCGGTAGAAAAATTAACTTGCGTTTTAATTATGAGTTTAACAAGTTGAACCCAGATGGAAGTTATGAACTTAAAGACGGGATTCTTGTGCCCGTATATAGAAACTTTAACTTTTGGAGGTTTGAGCTGAATTGGAATGAGTATTTAAGTTTGCCTTTGAAAAATCACTCGCTCGGGTTTATTTTAAGGTATGGAAGTATCTTTGGCAAGCCAGTGAATGAATTCTTTAATTTTTATGCCGGTGGTTTGATCGGGATGCGTGGTTATTCTTTTTATTCTTTCGGAGGTAATGAGATTTTAACTTTGAAAGCAATTTATAGATTTCCAATTTTTGATGATGTATCGCTTCAAGTTCTACATATAGGAATGCAAAGAATTTATGTTGGCTTTTATTTTGACTTTGGGAATGCGTGGGATGATGGGACAAAGTTAAGAGATTTTAAGAGAGATGTCGGATTTGAATTGAGAGTTGATGGAACTTCTTTCTATGTTTTCCCGATGAAGATATTTGCAAGTGTTTCTTATGGTTTTGATAAGTTTGATAAAGTTGTAAATAAGCAAAAGTTTAGCTATGGTCGGGAGTTAAGGTTTTATTTTGGTGTCGTTTTTGAATTTGATTCAATTGAGTAAAAACAATTTTGGTGAGAGAGATGTTAAGATATTTTTGTGTAATCTTTCTCTTTGTCTCAGTTTTAACAGCACAGGATTTAAAATTTTTAACTGGTCAGGTTGGAATTGACCTTGGCATAGCTCAGGTTCAAAATGAGGTTAAGAAACTTTCACCTTTGAAAGCGGGCTTAATGTCTGCAGTAGTTCCGGGAAGTGGGGAACTTTACACAAAAAGTTATTTGAAGTCAGCGTTGTTTTTTACAGTTGAGATTGTCTCGTGGTATTTTTATTTCACTTATACGAAAAGAGGAGATGAACAAACTCAAAGGTTTAAACAATATGCCGATGAAAATTGGAGCGTCGTTGATTATGCAAAGTGGATGAACGAATGGATGACAAGATATGGGGGTCAAGACGCTCCGATAATTTCAATAAACCCAAATGAAAATTTAAAACCGTGGCAAAGGATTGATTGGGTGAAATTAAATCAAGCAGAAGAATATATAAGTCGTAAGGCTGGTGGTTTTTCGCATAGACTTCCATTTTACGGAGAACAGCAGTATTATGAGTTGATTGGGAAATACCATCAATATGTTCCTGGCTGGAATGACTTTGATAAGAACTTTGTGCCCGAGGATATTTCACTTTTATCTCCGACGCCGAGATTTAAATTTTATTCATTGGAGCGAGGGAAAGCGAACGATTTTTATTCAATCGCCACGACCTCAGCTTTTGTAATAGTTGCAAATCACATTTTAAGTGCTATGGATGCAACTGTGAGCGCAATCTTGCATAATAAGAGGGTTAAGACCGAGGCGAGTTTAAATTACAATTTTTATTTTGGTTTAGTGGCTAAAGCAAAATTAAGTGTTGAGTTTTAAATGTCAGTTGCTCTTTTATTTTTTGATGGCATTGGGATTGGGGAAAATGATCCAGAGAAAAATCCATTTGCAAGGTATAAATCTAAATTCTTTCGCGCTTTTGTTGATAGTGAAGATTTCAGTGCGGAATATGGTGGGATTATAATTCCAACGGATGCATCTTTAAATGTTCCTGGTTATCCTCAAAGTGCCACGGGTCAAACTACAATTTTCACAGGTGTGAATGCGTCCGAGTTAATGCGGGCTCATATAAATGGTCTTCCAACACCGACATTGAGAAAAGTTCTTCTCTCCGAGAGCATATTTTTAAAGTTAAAAAAGATGGGAAAGAGAGCTACTTTCGCAAATGCTTATTCAAAACATTATTTTGAGTTGCGTGGTGATAGACTCTCTGCGACAACTTACGCAGTGATGGCTTCGCAAATTCCATTCAGATGGTATGATAAGGAACTTCAAGAGGGAAAAGCTGTGCCAGCTGATTTAACCGGGGAATTTTTGAAGAGGTTTTATCCAGATGTTAAGATAATAACTCCTGAGGAATCTGGAAAAATCATCGCAAGTTTGCTTGATGAATATGACTTCGTTATGTATGAGTTTCCTTTTACTGATGAGGCGGGGCACAATCAAGATTTTGAACTTGCTTTAAAATATATTGATAGAATTGAACGATTTCTTGAATCTTTGCTTACAAGTGTTAATTTGAAGAGACATTTGATAATTTTAACAAGCGATCACGGAAATATTGAGGATTTGTCAGTTAAAACCCACACATTAAATAAAGTTCCGACCATAATCTGGGGAAGGGGGAAGGAAAAAGTCGCAACGAGCATAAAATCCATCCTTGATATTACTCCTGAGATAATTAAGTATTTAAGCGATTAAATCTGATTGGTTTTGTTAAAATTCTGTTTAATCTTAACCGCTATTTTCTGCTTTTAAAAAGTCTGCCTTCACAAATTTTTAATATTTCCTTCATTTTTCCTTTAAGATCGGGGTATAATTTGATGGTGAAAATGTAGTAGAAATAAAATAAGCATTTCTGATGAGGAAAAAATCACTAATTCTACTCATCGCAA
>NZ_CZVH01000062.1:0-11415 GCF_001458555.1 Candidatus Kryptobacter tengchongensis
ATAATTTTGTTGGACCTGCTAGAAGTGTTTATTTCAGAATTGCGAATGATCTTGTGGGAATTGATCCCCACGCTTCGGCGTCAAACGCACCACTTGTCCAGTTGCGTCTTTATACTGGATCTGATAATCAATTCTACGTAAGAAGTTAAATACTTCAACCTGGTGCATCAAAGACAAATACATCTCGTTAAATATCTCTTGCAATAAATCCTGCTGAGTAGCAAAATCAGCTGTAGTGTAATTGTTTCTTAAAGTTGTTCCAAAAATATTATTATTATAAGTTTTCGCAAGGTTTAGATAATTTACAGCGTTAGTTAAATCATTTTTCCTCGCATAAGCTTCAGCAAGGAGAAGTAATGTTTCAGAAGCTCTTATCACAGGGAAATAAGCATTTACAGCATATGCAGCTGTGCCAGTTGTTCTCAAATCATTACTATCAGCAGTGAAATAATAATTAAATCTGCCAGACTCCGCAGTTCCCCTTGCACCAAGCATTTTGACAGCAAAACACTTTAAAGCCCTCAGATAACCCGACCTATCTTGAACCAAGAATGAATACCACAAATTCATATTCCCCTGATAGGTTGAACCATGTGTGAATACCAAATCGTCAGCTCCATATCCAGCCGCTGGCGGAGTTCCTGTTCTCGTCGTTGATGTAATACCATTCAAAGCTGCTTGAATTACCTGATCCAAAACAGCTGCAGGATAATTATCCTTTCGTGCAAGGTGCATAAGATAACGAGCTTTTGCAGAGTAACCAGCTTTAATCCACTTTGCAGTGCTTCCACCTGTTGAATATAAATCTTGAGCTAAACTTGCTGGATTTTGAGTCAAAACCTGAATACCCTCATCAATTGCAGCTATTGCAGCGTTATATACATCAATTTGATTATCATACTTTGGTGTTAATGTTTTCTCAGGCTGAGCAGCTTCAGAATACGGCACATCTCCCCAAAGTGCAGCAACTGTTCCCATATGAATTCCCTCAAGGATCTTAGCAGCACCATATATATTTAATAAACCCTCTTCTTGAGCTTTAGCCTGAGCTATCTTAAGATTTGTTAAGACACGAGTATAAGCAAGGAACCAATCGTTGGAGAAATCATTTGCAGTTATATTATAAACATCAAAGCTTGCAAATTGTCTATCTGCACCTGTTGCCTGTTGAGCCCAAACAGCTGCGAGCTGGCTTGGAAAAGCTTCATAGAACTCTACAAATGCAGCTTGTGCCCCTGCAAATATCTTCACTGCTGGCGCTGATGATGGTAAAAGTGGATCATCTTCATATCCCTTAACATAACTTTCCGTCAACTTATTGCAACCAAGAAATGTAACAGATATTATCAAAGCAATTGTTAATAAACCTAAAATTGATTTCATAGAGCTTCTCTCCTTTGATTTTATTTTTCAAATTGATATTGGGGGAAGCCGTCAAAGCTTCCCCCAAAAGCTTTTTAATAGTTAATGCTAATTGAGAAGATTATACTCTTCATCGGTGGATTGTTAAAGTAGTCAAGCCCCTGACCATTTGTTGGTCCAGTAAGGTTGGTTTCGGGATCTATACCCGTATACTTCGTCCATATTTTAATGTTTCTCATAATTACTCCAAGGTCAATGCTTTCAAGTCCAAATTTTCTCAACGGGAAGTTATATGTAAGCGAAATCTCTCTCAACTTAACATAACCAGCATCTTCCATAAATTGTTCAGATGGTCCGGTAAATCCAGAACCGGGTCCACTCCAGAAATAATACTCATCAACGATAACCCTTCCACCACCAAAATCAGTCACATAACCACGGAATGAAACACTGCCATCTGGATTCCTCTTGTATGTATTTCTCGTTGGATATAGTGAGATCATTTGATTTGGTGTTCTGCCAAGATAGTTCTTCAAAGTATTAGCTTCTTCAGCTGAAATCGTTGTCCACCATGTCTGATCACCATGGGTTCCAAAGTAGTATAGAGCTCCTTTGGTCCCATTCCAGATCTTACCACCTTTTGCGATATCAACAACAACATTGAGAGTTAATCTTCCAAATCTTAATGTATTAATTAAACCAGCTCTCCAGTCAGGATTGGGGTCACCAAGAACACCATAAGTTGCAGCTGGAACTGGGAATCCATTTGCATCAAGGACTATTTTACCAGTTGCATCTCTTTCCCATCTTGAACCATAGAGAACTCCCATTGCATAACCTTTAACAGCCCTTGAACTTGGGTCAACAAAACCAGCAAGACCTACTGATTCAATTCCAGGGGCAAGTTCTACGACTGTATTTTTATTTTGCGACCAGTTAACCGTTGTCGTCCAGGAGAAAGTGCCCAATCTTAACCATTCTGCAATAACTTGAAGTTCTGTTCCTTTATTGTCAATCTTTGCGGTGTTAGCCCATCTTGTTGAAAATCCACTTGATGGTGGAACAGCAACATTCAAAATAGCGTCTGTTGTTTTATTTGTGTATCTTGTCGCACTTATGCTCAACCTATCATTTAATAATCTCAAATCCAAGCCAAATTCAATCTCCCTTGTCAATTCAGGTTTAATTTCTGGATTGCCAAGCTGAGCTGATTGAACTGCACCACCGCCGTAGTAAATAGCATTTGTTACAGGACCCCAACCGTTACCAAATGAAGCGTTGACATAATATGTCTTTGTCACATATGCTGGCGGTCTAACACCAGCAATTCCAACTGCTGCACGAAGTTTTCCAAATGTGATGATTGGCTGAGTTGCAAAAAATGGAAGCTTTGTGAATTCCCAGGCAACGCTTCCGGATGGGAAGAAATAAGTTTTCTTTCCTTTCGCTCCATATGTTGAAGCGCTTTCATTCCGCCCACTTAAACGGACATAGACCTGATCATATACATCAACGCCGAGCTCACCATAAAATGCAGCAGTTCTCACTATCGTTTTGCCCTCATCAGGAAGATAATCAAGGGTATTTAAGATATATGCCGGAGCATCCGAAAGTATAAATCTTGTTCCCTGAATAAATGTATTATCTGTTTGCTCATGATCAAGATGGGTACCAATAAGGAAAGAACCAGATAAAAATTTATTAAGTTGATATTTAAACCTGAACATCAAATCTGTGTTGATCTGATACTGCGATATAACCTGCCGTGTAACTCTACCGGTAGGAACAGCCGCATCTTGATAAGGCCATAGCTGATTCCTTCTATCAGTATAATAATCAGCCCCGATACGATATATGATATTCAGCCACTTCAAAGGATCATAGCTTATCTCAGCGCTACCAAATACTCTATCAGTGTAGAAAAGCGTATTGTTTCTGTAAATTGTGAAAAATGGATTATTATAACCTACTCCTCTTGTTGGATCACCCTCGCCATTCCTATAAGATCTGTGAGAGTTCGGAAATCTTGCACCTGTTTGTGATATATATGTAACAACATAAGGTTGGTTATTAAAGTCAGGTGGTGTTCTATATGCACCGAGCAAAAGACCACTTATATTTGAACCCTGTTGAACTCTATTGGTTGATGTTTTAACATATACCGCATTTATCCTAGCAGTTATATTCTCAGCAAACCTTCTTGAAACATTCGCTCTTAACGATGTCCTCTTGAAATCGCTATTTGCAAGAATTATACCTTGTTCTTCAAGGCGCTCAGCGTTCAAATAGAACGAACCCCATTCATCCCCTCCGCTTATTTCAAGCGAGCTATTCCAGGTTATCGGCTTACGGAATAATTCCGTTGCATGATCATAAGTATCTTTTGATCTTTTAACAACTATCCTTGAATATGGATAATCAGGTCTTGCCAATGAGTCTGGTCCACCCGGTCTATCAGCAATCCTATCGCCCCAGCTAAGAGCTGAGTTAAAGACAAAGTTTCCATATTGACCTTGTCCAAACTCTCTTTGCAACGGGAATGGTCTTAAAAGTTCACTTCTATGAATTCTTGATTTTAAAGATAAACGAATTTTTTTAGCAGCGGAGAATGAACCAGATTTCGTTTTGATAACTATCACACCATTTGCTGCTCTCGCACCCCAAATAGCTGCTGCTGCAGGACCTTTCATTATCTCAATTGATTCAATGTCTTCTGGGTTTATATCAACATTTCTTGAAACAGTTGAAACATTACCAACGCTTGCACCAAATGTTGAATTCCATATCGGAACACCATCAACAACTATCAACGGCTGATTTGCCGTTTGAAGCGATCTCGGACCACGAAGAACTATTCTCGTTGAAGCCCCTGGATCTCCAACTGCTTCAACTGTAAATACTCCTGGAGCTTTAACAGCGATTGATGAGATAACATTTGTATACCCAGTTCTAAGAATTGTTTCACCAGTCACACTTGAAACCGAGGTTCCAAGTTTTCCTCTCTCCTCTTCAACACCAATTGCGGTGACCACGATCGGGCTTACTTGTATAAGCCCTGGTGCCAATCTAACATTTACCGTAATTGTGTCCCCAGGTGTCACAGTAACGCTTTGTCTAAATTCCTGATAACCTACATATCTTGCAACAAGCGTATAAGTCCCGGGGACGACATTTCTAATCACATAAAAACCTGCCGCATCACTTGCTGCACCATAAACAGTATTTAACAGAAAAACATTTGCCCCAGGCAATGCTTCCCCTGTTTGAGCATCTGTTACCCTACCCCTTATTGCTCCAAGCTGAGCAAAAGCAAATGTTGCAGCAGCTAATAACAGAAGCAAACTGAGAATTAACTTTCTCATAAATTTTACCTCCGTTAAGTTTTAAAATTAAATTTGCATAATGGTAGAAAAAGGTTTTAACAAGATGTGTTCAAACGAAGTAATTGGAAGGAATTAACAATGTATTATCAAGCGCACCTCCTTAGTTTTTGTTATCACTTACGGAAAGTGCTTTTTAAAGTAGGTTTATAATTTTGTTTAAATCTATGTTAAAGGTGCGCCTTTCAAGCTGCTTCACTAAAAATATAATAAAAAAAATCATTCTTGTCAAGACCCCAATCTAAAAACCAAGGGTTTAACCCCCTAAAGCATGTTTATAAAAAATTGATAAATACTGCGACTTTTTTTAAATTTTAACAACAGCAAAGAAGTTGGAATTAACAAATTTAAAACAAAATGGGTAAATCATGAAAGCTCTGATAGCAAGTGGTGGAAGGGGGACAAGATTAAGACCGCTCACCCATACACAAAACAAACATCTAATTCCCATAGCAAATAAACCAATGCTTCACTATGCTATTGAAACAATCGCCGAAGCCGGGATAAAAGAAATTGGAATTGTCCATAACGCCGACAGCGATGAAGTCCCAAAAGCAATCGGTGATGGGAGTCGTTGGGGGGTTAAAATTACATACATCCCACAGGAAGCCCCACTTGGACTTGCCCATGTCGTAAAAATCGCTGAAAATTTCATCGGTTCAGATAAATTTGTTTTTTATCTCGGTGATAACATGTTCGTAGGTGGCATTAAAAAATTTGTTGACGAGTTTGAAAAAAACAACTACAACTGCTTTCTTACGCTTGCAAAAGTAAAAGACCCACAAAGATTCGGAGTTCCCGAGATAGTTGATGGAAGAATAATAAAAATTGAAGAAAAACCAAAAGTTCCAAAAAGTAATTTCGCGGTTGCTGGAATTTATTTTTACGATAGCTCAATTTTTGAAGCTGTTAAGAACATAAAACCAAGCTGGCGTGGCGAACTTGAAATTTCAGATGCCCATACCTATCTAATTGAAAAAGGTTATAAGATCGGCTTTGCAGAAATAACTGGATGGTGGAAAGATACGGGAAAACCTGAAGACCTACTTGAAGCAAATCGCCTTGTGCTTGACTCACTTGAACCAAAAGTTGAAGAAAATGTTGAAGTTGATCAACATACTAAAATTGAAGGCAAGGTAATCCTTGAAAAAGGAGCTAAGATAAAAAATAGCATCATCCGTGGTCCTGCAATCATCGGGAAAAACTGCGTCATAGAAGGAAGTTACATTGGTCCATATACATCAATTGATGAAAACACGCTTGTTTTAAACAGCGAAATAGAATATAGCATAATTATGAAAAATTGTAAAATACTAAATGTTGGAATTAGGATTGAAAGCAGTCTACTTGGGAACGATGTTGAAATAGTTGAAGCCACTGGCAAACCGAGGGTCCATAAATTCATGCTCGGGGATCAATCAAGAGTTGAAATTGCATGGTAAAAATAAAAAATTAGGAGGGCAAAATGTATCAGAATATTTTATTTGAAAAAAAAGACCATATCGCTTTCGTCACAATCAACAGACCTGAAAAATTAAATGCACTTAACAATCAAACAATGCTTGAGTTAAGAGATGTTTTCCTGAAAATTAAGACAGACGATGATATTTATGCGGTTATAGTAACTGGTGCAGGCGAAAAAGCTTTTGTAGCAGGTGCTGATATTTCAGAACTTAACAAACTTGACGCCGTCTCAGGCAGAGAATTCGCGGAAAGAGGTCAAGAAATTTTTAATCTGATTGAGAACCTCGGGAAACCCGTAATTGCAGCTGTAAATGGGTATGCCCTTGGTGGCGGAAGTGAACTTGCATGGGCTTGCCATTTCAGAATCGCATCCGAAAATGCTATCTTTGGACAACCTGAAATTGACTTGGGAATAATCCCTGGATACGGCGGAACTCAAAGATTAACACGACTTGTGGGGAAAACAAAGGCAATGGAACTTATATTAACAGGTAGAAAATTCACCGCTAAAGAAGCTTATGAAATGGGAGCTGTTAATAAAGTTGTCCCGCAATCTGAACTTTTAAAAGAAGCGGAAGAACTTGCAAAAACGCTAACATCTAAACCTCAAATTGCAGTCCGAATGGCAATAAAAGCAATAAACATGGCACACGAGACAACACTAAGCGATGGGATTCACCTTGAAGCAACTCTGTTTGGAATATGCTGTGGAACTGAAGATTTCAAAGAAGGAACATCAGCATTTCTTGAAAAAAGAAAACCCGCGTTCAAAAACAAATGAAAAAATTTAACTTAACCGGTGAATGGGAATTTAAAGCGAACCCCAATAGCTTTCTCCCCAAGGATATAGAAACAAAACTTCTAAACTGGAATAAAGCTAATGTCCCGGGAACAGTCCATCTTGACTTAATGGCAAATGGCTTCATACCCGACCCTTACTTTGAAACAAATGAACTCAATTTACAATGGATTGATAAAGTTGACTGGATATATCGCAAAAAATTTATAATTGACTTTGACCCTTTAAAATCTGAATTTGATTCAATCAAAATTGTTTTTGAAGGACTTGACACCATTGGAGATGTTAAGGTGAATGGTCAATATATCGGTTCTTTTGATAATATGTTCGTTGAGTATACATTTGAAGTTAAAGAAATTTTGAAACCCGGTGAAAATGAAATTGAGATATATTTTAAATCTCCAACATTTGCTGGTAAGGCGCTTGAATCAAAATATGGGAAATTGCCAGTTGAACTTGCGTCTCATAGAGTCTACTTAAGGAAGGCACAGTATTCCTTCGGCTGGGATTGGGCTCCAACACTTACAACATCAGGGATCTGGAAACCTGTTTACCTTGAATTTATCAAATGTGCTAAAATAAAGAATGTCTGGTTTAAAACTATCTCAATTTCAGATTCAAAAGCTCAAATCGCAACTGAAATAGAAATTGAAAAATTAACAGATGAGGACATTGAGCTTTCACTTGAAATCTTTTTTGAAAACGAGAAAATATACGAGCGAAATTTCACTCAAAGAAAGGGTGACAGAGTAAGGGTTCACCGCTTTGAGATAAACTCGCCAAACCTGTGGTATCCAAATGGATTTGGGAAACCAACGCTTTACAAAGCACAAATCAAACTCCTGAAAAATGGGGAAACCCTTGACGAAACCGTGAAAAAATTCGGAATAAGAACAGTCCAACTTATACAAGAAAAGGATGAAGATGGCGAAAGTTTCATTTTTGAAATAAATGGCGAAAAAATTTTTTGCAAGGGTGCAAACTGGATTCCCGCCGATTGTTTTTTACCAAGAGTTAAGAAAGAAAATTACGATGTTCTACTTGAGATGGCAAAGGAAGCTAATCTAAATATCTTAAGGGTTTGGGGTGGTGGAATTTACGAAGATGAATATTTTTATGAAAAATGCGATGAACTTGGGATAATGATATGGCAAGATTTTATGTTTGCATGCGCGGGATATCCAGAATTTGACGATTTCGTTGAAAATGTTAAAAACGAAGCAATTCAAATTGTAAAGAAATTAAGAAACCACCCTTCTATTGTCATCTGGTGTGGGAACAACGAAAATGAATGGATATGGGTTGATAAAACTGGAAAACATCCAGACGAGATGCCTGGAGCAAAAATTTTTAAAGAGCTCTTAAAACAAATCTGTCAGGAATATGATGGCACAAGACCCTATTGGCGAAGCTCCCCGTGGGGGAAAAATTACCCAAACTCTGAAACAGATGGAAATCATCACCAGTGGAAGGTTTGGAGCCAATGGGTTGACTACAAAAACTACGAAAATGTTAAAGCAAGGTTTGTAACGGAATTCGGTTTTCAATCGCCACCACACCCCGAAACCCTTAATGAAGTTTTAAAACCAGAAAATAGAAACTTTAATTCCTTTTCAATTCAACATCATAATAAACAGGAAGATGGAATCCCAAGACTTTTCAGATTCTTAACAGCACATCACAAAATCACATCTGATTTTGACGATTTGATTTATAAGATGCAATTAAATCAGGCTGAGGCAATTAAATTCGCTGTTGAGAATTGGAGAATAAGAAAATTTAAAACTGCTGGGACGATATTTTGGCAATGGAACGACTGCTGGAACGTGATAAGCTGGTCAGCTATTGATTACAGAAAAAGACCGAAGGCATTATACTACTATGCAAAAAAATTTTTCCACCCAGTTATTACCGTCGTTAAAAAATCTGATGACAAAGTAAAAATTTTTGGAGTGAATGATTACCCTACCCCAATTGATGGAAACTTAATAATAACTACATTTACCATCCACGGGCTTAAAAAATTTGAGAAAAAAATTCCCGCAACCCTTGAGAAAAATTCCGTCGCAATTATATTTGAAGGAAAACTTGAAAATTTAGAGATTTCAAAACCCGAGACTGACTATATTAGGGTGAAGTTTGAATCAAATGGTAAAATAATTAGTGAAAATTCACTTTTTCTAACCGAACCAAAATTTTTAAACCTCCAAAAGTTTGGAATTGCATATAGGTTTTTAAAAACAGGCGAAGATGAGTATATCTTAAAAATGAGCTCAAAGAATTTGATCAAATCTCTTTTCATCTATTTTGAGGGGCTTGATGCAAAGTTAAGCGATAACTTTTTTGATTTGCACCCCGACGAGCCAGTTGAAATAAAAATAAATTCCACCGCAACTCTACAGCAACTTTTAAATTCAATAAGAATGAAAATGCTAACATAAACCCAGCGGGGGGCAAGTTTGCCCCCGCTTAAAAATTAATATGCAAACGCAAACGAACTTGGAATTATACCTGCCTGAAACTTTTTAACGAATTTACCGCTTAAATCGTAAATGTAAACCTCACCCTTCTGAACATAATCTTTTGCATCTGAGCAATATAAAAGCCTATTCAAGGGATCAAAACCAAGTGAATAAAAGTTCCCCTGAATGAAATTTTCGTTTTTATCTTTCGTTTTTAAGTTTATCCTCATAATATTCCCGTCTTTGATCGTATAAGCAAAGTCATCAACTATTAAAAGCCTTGATGGATGCCCTCCAATCAAAATTGAATCAACGACCAAATCAGTTTTAACATCTATTGCAAATAATTTCCCATCTGTGTCATCATTTGGATCCTGCCAATTACCATACGAACCATAACATAAAACCCATAACCTTCCCATTGCATCAGGCGCAAAAGCATCCGGACCATCTCCAACAACTATCGTCTTGATCACTCTATCTGTGGATGGATCAATAACCGACACAGTCTTCCCATAACCAAACCCAGAATTTGCAACATAAATTTTATTGTTAAAAGCATAAATCCCCGTTGGATTATGCCCAACTCTTATTGTATCAACTAAGACTGAATGTGTTGGAAGATCAATTACAGTTACCGCATTTCTATATAGATTTGTCACATAACCTTTATTTGCGTATAATGTAATTTTGTAAGGACTTGCTTGCGGGAGAAGAATGGTTGCAAGTGATTTATGGGTTTTTGACGCAATTACCTCTATTTTATCCGAATTATTAACCACTATATAAACCTTGCCCCCATCAATACTCATTACAATATCATTTCCAGTATCACCAAGTTCCCGACCGTTGACCTGTGAGAAAACATCTTCATAAACACGATTTGAATCAGGGACATAATAACTCAAAGTTGAGTTATTCCTTCCGAAATTACCTTCATTTAGGACATATACGCCCCTTAAAACTGGGACTTCTTCGCTAATTGTCTCGCTTTTCTTGCAACCGATGAAGACGAAAAGAACAGTTAAGGACAAAACAAAGATGAGTTTAATTTGCCTCATTTCTTATCTCCCCTTTTTGTTTATAGTTTAGCCCAGTTGAAAATTCAACCATAAAACTTCTCAACGGCATTGGATAGCCAACCATGCTTTCATAATTTTCGTTAAAGATGTTTTTCACAGTGAACTTCACTTGACCATTAAAAAACTGATTTTTTACAGATAACCCACCTGTAAAATCAACCACAAGGTAAGGTTGAAGCCATCTATCGTTTACCTCCGTTGTATATCTTAAACCCACATAATTTGCTTGGGCAACGAAAAAGAACTTATCAAAATTCAATTCGGCTTTAATGTACCCGTTTGACCTTGGGATATAAATTAAATATTTGTTCTGTGTTGCGTCATCCTGGGTTCTTTTATTCGTGCGAATGCTTTTGACAATTGAAAAATTTCCAGAAATGAACAATTTGTTAAATAAAACCAACTCACCTGAAAACCCACTTCCTCGTGAATTGACATGATCTATATTTATCGGTCTCCATACACTTTGATTTTCTTGTGATGGCAACCATATGATCCTATCTTCAATGTCAATGTTGAAAAAAGAAAGTTCAAATTTTAATTCAGATAAAACTTTAACATTTGATCCAGCGATCACAACGAAGCCGAAATCATAACTTTTTGATTTTTCAGGTTTAAGATCTCTATTTCCACTGCCATGCCAGTAAAGATCATTAAATGTTGGGGCTCTAAATCCTGTCCCATAACTGAATTTAATGTTTAAAGAGGGCACATTAAGAATTTGAGAATTAACACCAAGTTTATAGACAAATTTGTTCCCAAAATCGGAGAAGTAATCATTTCTCAACATCGGATAAATTTTTAAAGATGGCAATGAACCTATATCAATCTTTTTTTCCCCACTCAAGAATAAAGCAATGTTAAAT
>NZ_CZVH01000063.1:0-11412 GCF_001458555.1 Candidatus Kryptobacter tengchongensis
TGAAGTTAAAATTGAAGCGTTTGAATCTACTAATATATCATCTTCAATTCTGACACCTCCAAACCCTGGTATGTAAATTCCTGGCTCAATTGTGATAACATTCCCAGCTTGAAGAATATAATTACTTTTAGGAGCTATTCTTGGAAGGGTATGGATTTCAATTCCAATTCCGTGTCCAAGCGAATGTCCGAAAAATTTGCCATAACCCTTTTGTTTTATGTAATTTCTTGCAACGGAATCAAGTTCATTGGCTTTAACTCCTTTGCCGACTTTTTCAATTGCTTTTGCTTGGGCGTCAAGGACAATTTGATAAATTTTTCTGGCTTCTGGTTTTGCTTTTCCTATGGAGATAGTTCTTGTTATGTCGGAATGATAGCCATCATAGACGCATCCGAAGTCAATCACAACAAGTTCGCCTTTTTTGAGTTTTTTATCTGTTGCAACTCCATGTGGTAAAGCGCTTCTCCACCCGCTTGCAACTATTATGTCAAATGCATCTTTCTCGGCTCCAAATTTTCTGTGAAGGTAAGTTATTTCGGAGGCGATTTCAAGTTCAGAAATTCCTGGCTTGATGATATTTAAAATTTCTTCAAAAACTTTTTCGCTTATTTTTATTGCAAATTTTATTTTTTCAACTTCGCTATGGGTTTTAACTGCAGAAATTTCCTCAATGAAATTTTTTGTTGGTATAAATTTTACATCTCTAAATTTTTTCTTCAATTCAAGAACGAATGAGAGGGGAATGTGCTGTGATTCAACCCCAATTTTTTTAAATTTATCAAAGATATTTTTCTCTTGAATTAAATCAAGCAAAGTTTTTCCTGTGGCGATGAATCTTTTAAAACCCTTTACTTGTTCTTTTGACTGTTCTTTATATCGGAAGTCGGTTATAAAAAAGGCTTCATTTTTTTGTTATGATGCAAATAGCTGAGGAGCCTGTAAATCCAGTTAGATATCGTATGTTTGGGAGATGGGTTATTAAAATTGCTTCAATTTTTAATTGGTCAAGTTTTTCCCGAACTTTTTCAAGTTTTAGATTTAATTCAGACATTTCGTTCAAAGATTTGATATGCTGTAATTTGGGGCTTCTTTTGTGATGATCACATCATGCGGGTGGCTTTCCCTTAGCCCAGCGTTTGTCATAAGAATAAACTTTGTTTTGGTTTTCATTTCTTCAATGTTTCTTGCGCCACAATAACCCATTGCTGATTTTAATCCACCGACCATTTGATAAACAACATCACTTAAGTGACCTTTGTATGGAACTCTTCCTTCAATTCCCTCGGGGACGAGTTTTTTAATATCATCTTCAACATCTTGGAAATATCTATCGCTGCTTCCAGCTTTCATTGCTTCAATTGAGCCCATTCCTCTATAAACTTTATAACTGCGTCCCTCGTACAAAACTTTTTCACCAGGGCTTTCTTCGGTTCCAGCAAATAAAGCACCTATCATAACGGAGTCAGCACCAGCTGCAATTGCTTTTGCGATATCGCCAGTTTGTTTTATTCCACCGTCTGCAATTATGGGAACTTTGTATTTCATTGCGGCTTCTGCACAGTTCATAATAGCTGTGATTTGCGGGACCCCAACACCCGTGACAACCCTTGTGGTGCAAATTGATCCAGGTCCAATGCCAACCTTAACTGCATCTGCTCCGGCTTTTATAAGGTCAATAGTTGCTTCTCCTGTTGCGACATTTCCAGCGATAACATCAAGCTCTGGAAATTTTTTCTTGATTTTTTTCAACATCTCTATGACACCTTTTGAGTGTCCGTGGGCAGTGTCAATAACTATCACATCAACCCCTGCTTTTTTAAGTTCTTCAACTCTTTCAATGGTATCTGATCTAATCCCAACAGCTGCGCCAACTCTAAGGCGTCCGAGCTCATCTTTACATGCATTTGGATATTTTTTCTTTTTCTGAATATCTTTAAATGTTATCAAACCACGAAGATAGCCATTTTTATCAACGACGGGGAGTTTTTCAATTTTATGTTTTTGCAAAATTTTTTCAGCTTCTTCAAGCGTCGTTCCAACAGGAGCAGTTATCAAATTTGAATTTGTCATATACTTTGAAATTTCGGCATCAAGGTCTGGTTCAAATCTTAAATCACGATTTGTAAGAATCCCCACAAGTTTCCCGTTAGAATCAACCACAGGTATTCCGGAGATTTTGTAATGGCTCATTAGTTCAAGCGCTTCACGAACTTTTCTATCTGGGGTCAATGTTATCGGGTTTAAAATCATTCCGCTTTCAGATCGTTTTACTTTATCAACTTCATTGCCAAGAAACTTAATTGAAGTTTAATGATTAGAAAAGTTTTGATGATAACTTATCATTTTCCTCCTGTGATTTACGGCTCAAGCTTTAGGGCTTTTAACTTCGCAAAACATCTTAAAGATTACAATTGGTTTTCTTCAATCTTAACACTCAATCACTCTATATTCCCAGCTTTGAAAGATTTTACACTTACTGAAGCTCTTAAGGAAAGCAATGTTAAGGTATATGCAGTAAATCTTATTAAACCTTTCTCAAAAATCGCATCTTTAAACTTCCCCAAAACCAAGAAAGAACTTATCCCGAAGATTCTGTTATATACCGCTAAAATTTTCGGCGTGGTTGAGCCAGAGGATATTTGGAAATTCAAAGCGATCAAGTTTGGGGAAAAAATCTTGAAATCCGAGAGATATAATGCAATTATAGCTTTCGTCCCCCCACTTTCAACAGTGCAAATTGGCGCTCACCTTTCAAAAAAATTTAAAATCCCTCTCATAATTGACTATTCCTCAATCATCCCACAGAAAAAATCGCTCACATTAAGAGAGAAAAAACTTCTAAGAGCTGGTTCATCTATAATCGTTGATAACAGAAGGATCAAAGATTATTTACTTCAAAATTATCTTTTTCTTGATTACAACTTCGTCAAAATAATTCCAACGGGGTTTAATCTTTCAGAATTTACAGATCATCGCATAAACCCTGATGATAAATTTACACTGACCTTGGCATATGGCAAAATCACTCTGAAAAAATTTAAATTAATTTTAAACGCCCTCGCTTATCTCTCAAGAAAAGATCCCCTTTTCAAAAAATCACTTCTTTTCAACTTGATAGGCATTCCAACAAACGAAATTGTCAATCTTATCTCAAAACTTCAGATAAAAGAAAACATCAAAATTTATCAAAACTTACAGCGTGAAAATTATATCAAAATTCTTCTCTCCTCTAACTTTCTAATCTATCTTGACGATTTTGACATTTCAAATGTCCCATATGATTACATTGCAACTGGAAAACCATACATTGCAATAATAAATGGACAGAACAACCACAGATACATAATTGGGGATTACAAAAATTCACTTATAGCTGACGCAAACGACCCATCGTCAATTGTAAATGCATTTATAAAAGCATTTGAACTTTATTTGAATCAAAAAGTTCTTGTCCCTAAACTTAACCTTGAAAATTATGATATCAAAAAAGTTATAATCAATCTCGTCCGCGAGCTTGAGCTGTTTACACCCGACTAAAACAAAAGAAGCTAAATTATGAAGGTTCTCGTCGTCGGTAGCGGTGGGAGAGAACATGCACTTGTGTGGAAAATTTCACAATCAAAGGAAGTGAAAAAAATTTATTGTGCGCCCGGAAATGCCGGGATTTCTGAAATTGCTGAAACTTTGCCAATTAAAGCTGAAGATTTAAACTCACTTTTAAAATTTGCTCTTGAGAACAAAATTGATCTTACCGTCGTAGGACCTGAACTTCCCCTCTCGCTTGGGATTGTGGATTTATTTGAATCTCACGGTTTAAAAATCTTCGGACCAAGAAAATCGCCCGCTGAAATTGAAAGTAGTAAAGTTTTTGCGAAAAATTTCATGAAAAAATACAACATACCAACAGCAAATTATGAGACATTCACATCTGATGAAATTGAAAAAGCAAAAAAATTTGTTCAAGGATTAACTCCGCCGATAGTAATAAAAGCAGATGGACTTGCCGGTGGAAAAGGTGTGACAATATGCGAAAATATCAACGATGCAGCTAAAACAATTGATTTATACTTTAAAGACAAAATTTTTGGCCTGGCAGGTGAAAAAATCGTAATTGAAGAGTTTTTAGAAGGTGAGGAAGCTTCTGTCTTCGCAATAACTGATGGCAATGACTTTATAACGCTTGCCCCAGCACAGGACTATAAGCGAGTTTTTGATAATGATGAAGGGAAAAACACAGGTGGAATGGGTTCTTACGCACCGACACCGCTTCTTGATAATATGATGCTTGAAAGGATAAAAGATGAGATAATTAAACCAACAATTCAAGGTCTAAAAAATGAAGGAAGAGAATACAAAGGATGTCTGTATTGTGGTCTCATGATTACGGAAGATGGTCCGAAAGTTCTTGAATTCAACTGTCGCTTTGGGGACCCAGAAACACAAGTGGTTCTGCCACTACTTGACGGCGACATCATTGAAATGTTTTTCAAAGCAATAGATGGAGGATTGAAAAAGTTCAATTATAACATCAAAAAAGCAACTGCTGTTTGCGTCATACTTGCCTCTGCCGGGTATCCTGATAATTATGAAACCGGAAAAGAAATTTACGGTCTTGATGAAGTAAGAAAAATGGAAGACATAATTTTATTCCATGCTGGAACTAAAAAAATAAATGGTAAAATCCTAACATCAGGGGGTCGTGTTCTTGGTATTACAGCTATCGGAGGTGAAAATGACTTTGAGAATACTATTAGAAAAGCTTATGATGCAGTAAAAAAAATACAATTTGACGGCATGCACTATAGAACCGACATAGGGAAAAAGGCAATAAAGTTTTTAAAAACAAACCTATGATAAAATAATGCCATCTATTTTTGTTAACCAACAAAATAAACTTCGCAATGGATGGAAAATTTTGATATTCTTCATAAATTTCGCCATCGCCCTCATTGTTGTGAATTTTTTATTCAGGCTATTTTTGCCAATTCTTAATCTCACCAGTAATCTTCTAATTGATGAACTCATTGTATTAGTCTCCGCGATAATTTCTACTTTTGTGATGATGAATTTTTTTGAAAAGAAAAACTTATTTGACATCGGTTTAACATATACTTCAAAAAGCCCTCATGAAATTTTATTCGGTTTAATTCTTGGATTTTTAATGATAACAATTGTCGTCCTACCAAACGCAATTTTTGGTTATTACAAATATAATTTCACACTGAATCAAATATATCCGCATTTTTTTGAAGCAGTTTTGTTTTTTGTTCTCGTCGCACTTGCTGAAGAAATTTTATTTCGGGGTTATCCATTTCAACGCTTAATTGACGGGACAAGTCCAATTATTGCAACATTACTTTTCTCACTTATCTTTTCGCTTGCTCACCTTCAAAATCCAAATATGAACTTTCTTGCGCTTTTTAATATCTTTCTTGCCGGGGTTTGGCTTTCCGCATCATATATAAAAACTCGCTCCCTTTGGTTGCCAATCTCGCTTCATTTTTCATGGAACTTCTTCCAAGGTTATCTTTATTCCCTGCCCGTAAGCGGAACAATTTTAGTTGAACCTGCATTTGATGTTGAAATATCAGCAGAAAACATAATTTCTGGTGGAAATTTCGGTCCAGAGGGAAGTTTGATAACAAGCCTTGTCCTTATCATTGCAACCATCTTTATTTTAAGAAATAAACGCCTAAGCGATGCTAAAATTTCTTAAAATAGTTTTCCCCTTTATTTTTGCGTCAAGCATTTTCTCGCAAGGAATTATAATAAACGAAATAATGAATTCCCCTCAAGGTGGAGAACCCGAATGGGTTGAGCTCTTAAATTTCTCATCTGAACCCATCAACTTAAAAAATTGGAAAATTTCAAACCGAAATACATCAACCAAATATACAATCACATCTTCAGATTACACACTCCAGCCTGATAGTTATGTAGTCATAACCAAAAGTGATACAATTTTTTACTTCCACTCAAATATACCTTCAAAAGTTTTCATCATCCCACAGATGCCAACATTTCTTTTCAGAAACGATTCAGATGCAGTTGTAATTTTTGATTCAGTTGGAATTGTAATTGACAGCGTTTATTATAAACGAAGTTGGGTTGTAAATGGATATTCAATTGAAAGAATTTATCCAAATAAAAATTCAAATTTAAAATCAACTTGGGGAATTTCAACAGACCCGGAAAGAAGCACACCCGGAAGGAAAAACAGCATAATGGCTAAGTTCAACGATGTTGGGATAAAGAACTTTACAATTGAACCAGCTCAAATTTTTCAGGGAGAAAGTTTTAAAGTTAAAGCGACAATTTATAACTTTGGGATCAATCCCGTTCAAAATTTTACTGTTGAATTTTATGTTGATTTGAATAAAGATTCAATTTTTCAAAACAATGAAAAACTTTCCGAATTTACATCATTACAAACCCTTGAATCAACTGATTCAATTTTAATTGAACTTAACATTGATGGATTATTATCTGGGGTTTATAAATCCCTTTTAAACATTTCATTCCCCGATGATGAGAACACTTCAAACAACTTTCTTAGCAAGAGCATAACCATATTACCTCCACCGCTTTCTTTAAACTCCATTGTTATAAACGAAATAATGTATGCCCCAAGATCACCAGAACCTGAATGGGTGGAGCTTTACAACCGAACTGAACAGCCCATAAATCTAAAAGATTGGAAAATTGGCGATTCCCAAACATTAAGAACAATAAATTCTGACTTCGCCATAAATCCAAATGATTTCGCACTCATAGCTTCAAAAGACACAATTTTTTCAATCTATTCCTGGTTAAGTTCAAATGCCAATAAAGTTTTAATTCTATCTTTGCCGGCACTAAACAATGATGAAGACGCTGTGAGAATTTATGATCAATATGGAAACTTGATTGATTCAGTTTATTACTCCTCAAGCATGGGCGGGACAAATGGATTCTCACTTGAACGAATTTCCGCTGAACAATCGTCAAATCTCACATCAAATTGGGGCACATCAAAAAATCCATTTGGAGCAACACCTCTTTTAAAGAACTCCTTAACACAAAAAGACAAAGATCTAAGCATTACAAATGTAATTTTCTCGCATCCAGCTTTTAAATCCATCCCCGTTGAAATAAAAGTAATTGTAAAAAATATCGGAAAACTTTCATCTGATAACTTCTCCATCAAACTTTTCAACGACGAAAATCTTGACAAAATCCCACAACAAAATGAGCTCATTGATGAAATATCTCACTTTTCCTCATTAATGCCGAACGATTCAACAATTATAAACTTTATCTTCACCCCAGCGAAAGTCAAAGTATACAACTTAATCACAAGCATATTCTACACTGAGGATGAGGATACGCTTAACAATAATTTTATCTTCAATCTTGAAGTTTCATATCCTGAAAAGACAATTTTGATCAATGAGATCATGTTTGCCCCTGTGGGAGACGAACCTGAATGGGTTGAAATTTATAATGCGAGCAATGATACTGTCAATTTAAAAAATTGGCAGATATCCGATGCATCAAGCAAAGCTATTATAACGAAAAGTGATTTCTTTATACACCCAAATGAATATCTTATCCTGTCAAAAGATAGCGCAATTTTAAACTTTTATTCAATCCCATCAAATGTAATAACCCTATCTCTCCCGATGCTCAATAATTCTGGCGATGCTGTTGCTATCTATGACTATACCGGAGCAAAAATTGATTCGGTTTATTACTTTGGGAATTGGGGTAAAACGGGAGCATCAATTGAAAGAATTGACTTTGATGAACCAAGCACTGATTCATCTAATTGGGCAATTCCTCCAGATTCAATAAAGTCCACGCCTGGCGAAGAAAACTTTTCAAAACGAAAAAATTTTGACCTTAAAATTAAATCACTAATAATCCCGTCATCAATAAATTATAATGAAAGTTTAATTGCCCATCTAACAGTTCAAAATGTTGGGCTAAATCAAGTAAATAAATTTGAGGTAAAAGTTTATAAAGATTCAAACTTTGACTCAATCCCGAACGAGAATGAGCTCATTTTAGCTCAGAATTTTCAAATTATGCTAAATAAAAAAGACTCAATTTTAACAAGCCTTGAAATATCAAATCTTGAGCCCGGAGAAAGCATTTTGATTTTCTTTGTTGATTTGCCCAGCGATGAAAACTTAAAAAATAACATCATAATAAAAAAGATAAACGCCAGCTTCCCACAAAATTGCCTCGTGATAAACGAGATAATGTTTGAGCCACTTCCAGGTTACTGCGAATATATTGAATTGTTTAACCGTTCTGATAAACCGATTAATTTAAAAAATTGGAAATTTAACGATATGAGATCTCAAGACGGAAAAGCTAACTTCATAACCATTTCACCTACGGATTTTATAATAAATCCTGGTGAATATCTTGTTCTTGCTTCGGATTCAACATTTTACAGATATTTCTCCAGCGGTGATTTACTTGATTTCAAATTCGTTATTTTTAACAAAAGCTTAAGTTTAAACAATGACTTTGATGATATCGTGATCACAGATTTGACAGGAAAGATAATTGACAGCGTGAGATATTTTTCAAATTGGCATAGTTCAATGATTCTGGATAGAAGAGGAAGATCGCTTGAAAAGGTAAATCCAAACTTACCCTCTTCAGAAAAGTCAAGTTGGATGAGTTCATCTTCAAAAATTGGCGGAACGCCCGGGGGTAAAAATAGCGCTTATACTGAATTATCACAACAACCTCAAACCACAGGAAGCATTAGCGTATTTCCAAACCCATTTTCACCTGATGGAGATGGATTTGACGATGTCTGCATGATTTCTTACCATCTCCCATTTAATGCAGGAATTTTAAATGTAAAAATTTTTGATTCTTACGGCAGACAAATTAAAACGCTTGCTTTAAATCAATTTACAAACCAAACTGGAAATTTGCTATGGGATGGAACAGATGACACTGGAAGAGCTGTGCGAATTGGAATCTATGTGGTTTTATTTGAAGCGGTTTCCGAAAACGGTGAAAGTTTCAAGCAAAAATTTACAGTTGTCCTCGCAAAGAAGCTTTAATTTATGTAAAATTCCTAAGACCCCACACTTCTGGCTTTGCTGTTCTTCCCATTAATTCATAAGTAGCTTTTATCGGGTCTTTATCATTAAACAAAATCTCGTAAACAACATTTGTAATTGGCATTTCAACATTATACTTTTTTGAAAGCTCAACAGCTGAAATTGTCGTCCAAATTCCTTCAGCCACCATGACCATATTTTTTAAAATTTCATTCAGTTTTTTGCCTCTTCCAATTTGCTCCCCAACGAACCTATTTCTGCTGTATTTGCTTGTGCAGGTAACTATTAAATCTCCAATTCCCGAAAGTCCAGCAAATGTTTCAAGCCTTGCCCCCATTGCCACACCTAATCTGACAATTTCAGCGATTCCTCTCGTCATTAAAGCAGCTCGCGTATTATCTCCAAAACCGATCCCATCGGCAATTCCGGTTGCAATTGCAATTATATTTTTTAAAGCTCCCCCAATCTCAACTCCAATCACATCACTACTTGTATAAACACGGAAGTAAACATTCATAAAAACGGATTGTATAAACTGGGCAAGGTCTTTATTTAATGAAGCAACAACAACGGCAGTTGGCTTTCTCTGAACAACTTCCTCTGCATGACTTGGACCCGAGAGAACACAATAATTTTCATCATCCTGAAAAATATCTTCAATTATTTCAGAAACCCTCATCAAAGTTCCATTTTCTATTCCTTTCGCGACATTTACAATAATTTTACCTTTACAAACTTTAAATTCCTCACCCTTTATAATTTCCCTTATATGTTGGGTTGGAACAGCGAGAACGACTATCTCAGATTCATCCAAAGCCTCGTTTAAATCTGATGTCAACAAAATTCCATCTGGAATTTTAATCCCCGGAAGATAAAGATAATTTTCACGAATTGCTTTAACCTTATCAAGATAATCCTTTCTTCTGAACCATAATTTAACCTTATGACCGTTATCATAGAGCAGAATTGAAAGCGTTGTCCCCCAGCTACCTGAGCCTATAACGGAAATATTCATGTTTTTTTCCCAAAGATTAACTTATTTTCATTTCCCGCGATTAATCGCTTTATATTGCTTCTGTGCCGGTAAACTATGAGAACAGCGATCAAGCTTCCAAAAATTAAAAGCGTAAAAAAATCGCTATGTTCTAATTTTAAAATTTTTTCAGTGAAAATTATTATGAATGGGAATAAAATTGCAGAAATAATTGAGCCAAGAGATACATATCTTGTCAACGCAACGATGATAACAAAAATCATAAGAGAAATTAAAAGATCAACCGGAGCTATACCAAGCAACATTCCTGCAGATGTGCTTACCCCCTTCCCTCCTTTAAATCCAGCAAAAATAGTCCAAATATGCCCTATGACTGCAGAACATCCAGCTATTATTTGCAAAGTTGTTAAATTTAAAATTGATGCATCACCATAAAACCACTTTGCTATAAAATAAGTTGCAAAGAAACCTTTAAACGCATCAAATAAGATCACAAAAATTCCCCAGCCTAAACCAACAACTCTTATTACATTTGTCCCACCGGGATTTCCACTGCCATAATTCCTTATATCAATTCCTTTAACAAGTTTTCCAACGATTATACTCGTTGGAATTGAACCCACAAGATAACTTAAGGCAATGATCAACACGAGATTAAGCATTACGATTTGAAACTTTTTATTTCAAAACTATTTTCAAGGATAAATTTAAAAAACCTCACTAAAAATAAAAAGGGCGTGCTTAAAGCACGCCCTGTATATTAAAAGAAAATTAAATTTTTACTTTGACACGAAAAGATCAACGATACCTTCCAGTGCTTCAGCTGGAATTTTGGGCAGTTGATATTTACTCTCAGCAATAGAAGTGGTTGGCAATTGAATTCCAGGTAACGACATCACATCCACATAAGGGATATTAGAGCCAAATTTGGTATTTATTGCCTTGATAAATTCATTTGCAATTATCCCGTGACCACGGCTTGATGGATGCACGCCATCTAAACTGAAAAGCCCACCCGTTATGAAATCGGTTGTAAATTTAACACCAGCAATCTCAAGCCCGGTAGCTTTAACCTCGTTCAACCTTGAGTAAATATCAACTTTAACAACTCGCCCAGCTCTTGTCGGATTTGCTAAGACGGTATCAATTATTAAGTTAAATTTCTGAACCGCGTTTCTCGCAACCGTAACTTCATTTGCATCAAGAACTACATCATCAGGTAGTGGTTTTCCTGCATTTGGAAGTTGGTTAAATGGTGGGACATTAGGAAGCCCGTATCCAGTTGCAATTAAGGAACTTGCAGGAAGCAAAACCAAATCTCCAGGTCTAAGTTGAGCTTGTTGACCACCC
>NZ_CZVH01000064.1:0-11226 GCF_001458555.1 Candidatus Kryptobacter tengchongensis
AATGGATTTTCTGGTTTGAAAATGATGGGAACGATAATTATAAGCTTTTGTGGAGTGTTGGTTTACCTTTTAAATATCACAGATGTTGATGGAGATGGAAATTATGAAATAACGGTTGTCAATCCATCTAATGCAGATCCAGCAAGTGGGGTTACAAACCCTGATAAGATATTTTTCTATGAATATGATCCTCAAACGAAAACATTCCCAACTGAACCAACATTTTCTTGGAATTTGGATTATCCAGCAGATGGTGGGGCTGGATTTAGATTGACATATCTTTATGCTGATGATTTTGATAATGATGGTAAGCAGGAGATAGCTTTAATTGACAGGACTTCAAATATCCATATGTGGATAATTTCACTTGATGGGAATGATCTTAATCCGTTTTCAACTTTTAAAATTGAATTTCAAGATAGCTCACTTACTGCAACTTGGGCATTTGATATCGCTGTAACAGATTTTGATAGAGATGGAAAGAAGGAAGTTTGGTTTGGGACATGGACTAATTTTACTTGGGTTATTGTTGAAGCTGAAGGACCCGATACTTATGTGAAGAAGAAAGTCGTCACGAACTCGCATATTGGCTCTGGGACATTAGTTGGAACTTTGAGGAGTCTTAAATTTATGGATATGGATGGCGATGGGTATCTGCGGTTAATTCCGCACCCTTTTTATTTTCAATTGGCTCAAATTGAAATTTTTAATTATGCGGAAAATTTTGAATTTTTTTATTGACATTGGTTTTTGAATTTTATATTTTCTAACAAAATGCTAATCATTTAGAAATAAAAACAGAGGTTCTCAAAATGAGAAGGTTAATTGTTTTATCAGGTGTATTCTTACTGCTTGTAGAATTTGCTCTGGCATAAACTTGGCAACTTGTCTACAAAAATAAGGGGGTGGGAACGAAGGATACTATTATTGCTCAATTAGGTCCAGGTCGTTCTGTTCTCGTTACAGATGTAAATAAAGATGGTGTAAAAGAGGTTTACACTACTGCTTATGTTGGGCATAAGGTTATCCAGTTTACAGTTGCTGGTAATGATAGCGTTGAGTTAACTTATATTTTCCCAGATCAACCCTCTGCCTACTACTCTGAACCAAGAGATATTGAAGTTGGTGATCTTGATGGTGATGGAAAACTTGAAATAATTTATCCCGTTGGGAGGTTAAAGACTGATTTTACAAACCATGTTAACCAGCGTGGTTATCAAGTTTGGGAATGGAATCCATCAGAAAATAAGTTTGATGGTCCTTATGTTATAATTCCAGATACAGGAATGACAAGATTTAGACCTGAAAACTTCGTCGTTGATGATGTTGATGGAGATGATAAGCAAGAATTAATCCATTTTGAGTTTGCGTTCGGTGGGGCAAGTGACGGCGTTTATATTATTTCAGTTGAAGGTGATTTTGAAAGTGGATTTGCAACTGTTGTTAAAGAAGCATATTTCCCAACACATAGTTTTGCAGTGATTGATGGGGTTGAAAGAAATATGGCAGTTGTAAGTGGAACTGTCGCAGATGTTGATGGTGATGGGAAGAAAGAAATTTGGTTTATGGGAAATAATCTTGTTGGAAATGAAACGCCAGTTTGGTTCATTAAAGCAGTTGGACCAAACACATACGAGGCAGATACTAATAAAATCGTTGTTCTTCAATCAGCAAACAGCTATCCGTTGAAAGCAGTTGCAAAGGGAGATTTTGATGCTAATGGCAAAGATGAAGTCTATTTTTCCTTTTTCAGAGCGGTAACAACAACTGAAAGCGTGCCGAACACAGTTTATGTCATTGGAAATCTTGACAATGTTGATAACTTTGACTCAACTAAAGTTAAAGTAATTTATTCTGACACTACTGATAGAATGTTTTATTTATTTAACTTGCAAAATGTGGGAAATAGGTATCTTGTTTTGGGTGGATATTATGTTGTATACGAGGCGGAATTTCAAGGTGGTTCCCCGCTTGAGCCAACATCTTGGGCTGTGAGCAAAATAATTGACTATGATCCTGTTGATTCAGCAGCTGGAGCTGGATGGAGCGGTGGAATCTGGAGAACCGGTGCCACAGATGATCTTGATGGCGATGGGAAACCCGAAATTATACTTTTCTTGCAGGGGATAACCGATAGTTTGAATAAGTATTCAGAAAACAAGGTTTTGAGAATTTATGAGAAAACGGTAACTGGGCTCAAGGAATGGACTGTCATAACTCCAGATGATTATGAACTTTATCAAAATTATCCAAATCCGTTTAACCCAACGACGAATATATCTTTCTATTTACCCGTTGATAAGAAAATAAGTTTGATAATTTATGATATTGCAGGTCGTGAAGTTGTTAAATTGATTGATGAGCAAGAATTCCCGAAAGGAAAACATACTATAGTTTGGGATGGGAAAGATAAAAATGGGAAACCTGTGGCAAGCGGAACTTACTTTTATAAACTTAAATTTGGAAACTTTGAAAAAACGAGGAAAATGATGTTGGTTAAGTAAAATTTGCCCAATACCAATAAGTCTATCAGGGGGCGTCGGTTTAGCCACGCCCCCTTTTTTATTTTATCTGTAAATTTTTAATGTCACTATGGAGTTAGGTTTGATTTTCAAAATAACTTTATCACCTTCAAATTTCGCTTCTTCCTTCTCTTCTTCAAGAAAGTTGGCTTTATAAATTTTTGATGGCTTAAATGGCAATACTATTTGAGCTGTTGTCTCCTTCCCTTGCGACTCATAAAACTGCAATGTCCAAGCATCTTCATCCTCAGACTTTTTTAAAATTGTTAAGACCAAGTTATCGGGGCTCAATTTCAGGAAAGAGTAATTTTCAGGTGGAAGGTTGCCTTCATGTTTATCGGTCAAGATTGGGATAAGTGGATTATTAAAATCATAAGCGACATTTACGGTTTTTGCTTCTCTCCATGTTCCTTTGTGTGGGTAAAGTGAGTATTCAATTTTATGGAAGCCTCTATCCGCTGTTGGATCAGGCCATTTTGGTGAGCGAAGCAATGAAAGACGGATAACGGAATTTTTGCAATCATAACCATATTTTGAATTATTTATCAAACTAACACCATAATCTTTCTCGGAAACATCAGCCCATCTTAAGGCTGGCACCTCAACTTTTGCACTATCCCAAGAATTTTTAAATTCAGTTGACCTTTTAATATAGCCGTAAGGAATTTCATAGGTTGCAAATGTATCTTTAACCGCAAGTGGAAATGCAACTTTTAACATTATGTTTTCCTCCCACCAATCAACGTCTGTTCTAAAGTCTATTCTTTCAATTTTATCGTAAAGGATTATGTATTGAGTGAAAAAGCTTGTTGGAAAAGTTTCGGTGGGTGGATATGACCTTGTATCTGGTTTTCTAAATTCCCTTTCAAGTTTTAACACCGCACGAACCGGTCCTGACTCAATTACCTCACAGTTTTTAAAGTTTGAGCTGAATTCAATTCCTGTTAATCCGATATTCCAAGCATCCCAGGCTGTTGGCTTATCCTCCAGAAGTTGGAGTTTATTACCGTGTCCATTTAAAATTTGTTTGTTAAATCTTTTATCAAAAATCTCGCTTATCCAGCCAGTATTTGTGTCAATTTCAATTTTGAAAAATTTGTTTTCAATGCGATTTTTTGAAATTAAAAGTTCATTTTTAAATTCGGACGGTTTTTGTTTTTTGATGATGTAAGTTTTATACCCAATTGGTGGAACATTTTCAGCAACGAAAATAATTTTTCTTGTTCCACTGTCATCTATGCTTTGAGACGGGACTTCTCTTCCCGATGGTTCAAATATAGCATATTCGTTTGTGTCAAATTTTTCAAGATTTATCTCAACTAAATCAGTCCTTGTCCATGAACTTGGATTGAAAACTATCAGTGGTTCCCCTTCTTTAAGCAAAGCTGTATTTATGTTTTGAGTAATTTTTTCAAGTGATTTTTTAATTTGAAAGTTTGTAAAGCTTTCTACATCTGCGTAATCCTTTTTTGCGTCAAAATAGACCTCTCTTATACTTGATCCTGGGAGTATATCGTGGAATTGGTTGAAAATAAATTTGAGCCAGTATTTTTCAAAGGTTTTGTTATCGTAGTTAAAATTAAAGAGCGTTGCGATAGTTGAAAATTTTTCAGCGTTTGAAAGGGCAATTTCAAGTTTGCGGTTGTATTTTTTGATATCTGCTTGTGTTGTGTAAGTGCCTTGATGATATTCAAGATAAAGTTCATCTTTCCACACAGGTAGATTTTTTAGGATTTCTTTATTTAGTGTTTTAATGTAATTTGTAACCGTTGAAAATTTAATGTTTGGGAAAATATCAAGTTTTTTAAGTTCATCTATTCTTTTGAGCATTTCTTCTGTTGGTCCACCACCATGGTCGCCAACCCCAAAGAGAACAAGTAATTCTCTTAATCCTGTGTTTGCTTCAAATTGCCTCAACCAATCAACAAGTCGGAACGGATTTTCAATTGTGTTAACATAACTAAATGGAAAATATGTTAAAATCTTTGAACCATCTGGGGATTCCCACCAGAAAAGCCTGTATGGGAAGACATTTTTTTCGTTCCAATTTAATTTTTGTGTGATGAAGTAGGTTATATCAGCATTTGCGAGGAATGCTGGCAAGTTCCAATTATATCCAAAAGAGTCCGGAAACCAACCGATATCTGGTTTCACGTCTAAGACCTTTTTAAAATATCGTTGTGAATACAAAAGGTTATGCATCCACGATTCGCCACCTGGAAGATTACAGTCGGGCTCAATCCATGTGCCACCAACTACCTCCCATCTTCCGAGTTTTATTTGCTCCTTGATGTTATCAAAAAGTTCGGGGTAAAGGCTTCGCATCCATTCATAATAAACCGCTGAACTTTGTGTATAGGTTAAATGTGGGTGTTTCCTCATAAGGTTAATTACGGAGTTGAAAGTATTTTTGCATACCTCAATAGTTTCTTTTGAACGCCAAAGCCATGCAGCATCTATATGAGCGTTGGAGGCAAAAATAAGCGTAAATTTTTTCGCAAATTCGCTAACTGGTTTTAACTTTGCCCTTGTTTTTTCAAGTGAGATATTAAACTTTTCAACATCTCCTGAAATAAGCGAATTTAAATCAAGCTCTTTGGCTGTGCTTTGTAAGAGAGTGTTAAGTTTAAGCCTTTCTTTTTTATCAATTGTTGAACGATCTATACCAGGGTCATATCTGGTCATATCGTTTGCTTGGTAGGTATCAAAGCTTAAAAGTTTTTGCCCAACTTTTAAACTAAGCGAGAAATTTTTTATCTCATTCAAAAAATCTTTTAAACTTTCAACTTCAAACTCAGCCATTATAAGTCTTAAAGGACCAGATCTGTTAATTGCTTTAATTGCAATTAGAAATTCCTGTCCTGGTTTAACTATATCCGTCAGGTCAAATTCTGCGCTCCATTGTATATAGCCGATATACTTTTCGTTTACCCATAGATAGCCTAAATCGTCAACTGTAACTTTGAATATAATTTTCCCTCTTACATCTTTTCCGAACATTTTTTCAGGTAATGTGAATCTTGTCCGTAGCCAGCATGAATCAACATAAATTCGCTGTCCAATTCTTAATGTGTCCCATTTTGAATCATCAAAATTAATTTTGGTGAATACCTCTTCTGTTTTCTCGCCAGTGATAAGGCATTTGATGTCGGGGCTAACCTTCCAGGTTCGGATTGAAATTGTGCTTAATGAATCAAGAATTGATGTTACTGAGTCAACCTCTGTTTTTCTCTGAGAAATTGCAAAGTTTAAAATTCCGATGAAAAAAATGGGAATTAGTCCCTTTAGCATTTTCATTGTTTCCATTTTTTGTTTTAACTTCTCATTTTCTATCAAGAATTTCCCTTACTTTAAGTGCTATTGTTTCGTAAGAATACGGCTTCTGAATTATGTCAAAGCCCTCAAGATTTAAATTTAAACCATTTAAGCTGTATCCAGTTGCGAAAATTACTTTAACATTGGGTTTTATCTTAAGTATTTCTCTCATTGCATCATACCCATTTAAAATTGGCATTACTATGTCAAGCAAGACGAGATCAATTTCATCTGCTTTCTCCCTGAATATCTCAAGCGCCTCAAGACCGTTTGCAGCAGAATAAACTTTATAGCCAAGACTTTGTAGTATATCTGTAACTGTTATTCTTAACCTTTCTTCATCTTCTGCCACAAGTATCGTTTCGGTTCCACCTTTTATTTCAATTTTCTGTTCCTCTTTTTCAATTTCTTTTTCCTCTTCTTCATAGACCGCTGGGAAATAAACTCTAAAGGTTGTCCCCTGTCCAACCTCACTGTAGACGTTTATAAAACCACCATGTTGTTTCACAATTCCATACACTATTGAAAGCCCGAGCCCTGTTCCATGTTCCTTTGTTGTGAAAAATGGTTCAAAAATCTTCGGCATAATCTCTTTGCTTATCCCAACCCCGTTATCTGTCACGGAGAGAACAACATAGTTCCCAGGTTTTGAATCAATGTGAAAATCAGCGTATTCTTGGTCAATGTATCTTGAATATGTTTCTATTATTATTTTTCCAGCTTCGGGTATAGCTTCTTGGGCGTTGATTATGAGGTTTAAAAGGAGTTGATTGATTAACGCGGGATCAACTTTAACATTTGGAAGCTTTGGTGCAAGTTTGAGTTCAATTTTGATATTTTCGCGCAGTACTTTAAGCATGACTTTGGTGAAATCATTGACTATGCTGTTAAGGTCACTTATTTTCATCACCGCTGGTTGTTCTCTACTGAATATCAAAAGCTTTCTTGTGAATTCTCCAGTTTTTCTTATTGTCTGTTCAATTTCATTGAGTTTTTCTTTTGCTTTTTCAATATCCGAGGTTAGCAACCGTCTGGCAAATTGTGCGTTTCCAAGTATAACCGTTAAGGCATTGTTGATATCATGCACTACACCAGCAGTTAATCTCCCAAGGGCATCCATCTTTTGCGATTGAAGTAATTGCTGTTCAAGTGCCTTAACTTTTGTCACATCTCGTAGTATTCCCTGATAGGCGATTACATTTCCCTTTTCGTCATAAATTGGCGTTGATGTATCATAGACGATAAGTTTTCGTCCATCTTTCGTTTTGAGATGAAGCTCATAATCTTTTATATAACCCTGCTTCTCAATCGCTTCAAGGTTTTTCTTCCTATCTTCTGGATTTTCATAAAGATCATTCGCTATATCAACTTTTAAAATTTCTTCTTTTGATGAATAACCAAAAAGTTCAACAAATGCAGGATTAACATCAACGAGTTTTCCTTCCGGGGTGCTTATATAGATTGGATCTTTTGAATCCTCAAAAAGTTTCCTATATCTTTGTTCAGATTCGCGCAATGCTTTTTCATTTTCACCTCTTTGGATTGCAAGCCCAAGTATATCTGCAAAAGTTTTTATCGCATCAATTTCAGATTTCTCCCATTCGCGTTCAGTTTGGCAGTCATTTAAACTTATAAATCCCCACCATTTATCCCCGACGAAGATGGGAGCGATAAGAATTGATTTAACCCCAAGGAAACTTAAGAATAGAGATTCTCTGAACGGAAAATTTTTAACATTGCCACATATCACATCTTTTTTCCCAAGAACATCAATCCACCTATCAAATCCTGCTAATCTGTATGATATATTCTGAAGCTGTGCATCCTCAATATGTTTTTCAACACCTCTGGAATACCACTTTGAAATCAAATTTGTTACAATCTCCCCATTCCTTTCCTGATTTTGGAAAACATAGACAGAACTTACCTCCATTGATTTCCCGAATTCTTCAATGAGATTGACTATTTCATTTTCCCAGTTAATTGTTTTTAGTAATATCCCTGCGGAGTGGTTTATAGTTTTCAAAACTTTTTCTCTCTTTAAAAGTTTTTGCTCGGTTTCTTTCAGTGTGGTTATGTCAAGCATCATACCAAGTGTTTTGACTGCTTTCCCAGTCTCATCACGAATTATATAAGCGTAGTCAAGACAATAAATTAAACTGCCATCTTTTTTTCTAATTCTATATTCCGTTTCAAAAGTTGAGATATTGCTTTTTAACGCCTCGTTAATCTTTGCTGTAGCATATTCAACATCATCGGGATGGATAAAGTCTCTCCATCTAAATTTGCTACTTTTAAGTTCTTCTTTCTTTAAACCGAAAATAGTTTCAACATCACCTTCCCATATCGTTGTATCGTTTTCAAGATCCCATTCATAAACGACTTCTTTCATGGCAGAAATTATCTTTTCAAATTTATCACGCCACTTTAAAAGTTCAAGTTCAATTAGTTTTTTGCCTATCGCAAAAGAAATTTGAAAAGAGATCGCCTGAGCTAAATTTATTTCTTCCTGTGTGAACTCATGTGGCTGTTCATAATAAATCATAAATTTTCCGAGCAATTTCCCTCTGAAGACAAGTGGTATAAAGCCAAGCGCCTGAATGCCTTCAGCGAGAATTTTATTTTTCAAATCCTTGCTCAAAGTTTTATCAGTATTGACATCGCTTATAAGGATTGGCTGTGGGTTTGGTTCATCTGGTTTCCATGGTGAATGTCCTTCAACCGCTTTTCTATAATTTTCGGAAAGTTCTGCCCATGCTTTAAATCTCATCACCCCATCTGGGTCAATGAGAAGAATTGATGCCTTGTTTATGTCCAAGATTTTCAAAATCCCATTCAGCGCTTGTTGATAAACATCTTCAATTGATTCCGAGCGAATAATTAAGTTCGCAAGGTTGTAAAATGTCTCTATTGTAATAAGTTGATGTTCCAGCTCTTGTTCGGTTTTTATTCGCTTTCTAATCTCGTCTCTTAATTTCTGTGAAGGTATATTTGTTAAGACTGCAAAGATAAAAAATATGACTATGTAAGAGACCATCAAAATAAGTCTTTCAATCTCTGAAATTTGGGCTGTGAAAATTGTAGGATGTCTGATGCCAAACTTTTCAAGAATTGTAAGAGCGATGATGGAAATTGAACTTAACGCTGAAAGTAACAATCCTCTTATCGCGCCTCCAAAAATCCCATTGAAGACGATAATTATGAGATACAGGAATCCAATGTATATAAACGAGATCCCGCCGACATAGTAAACAACGATGCTTATGACGATTATATCAATTATATTCGTTGTGAACAGAACCTTATCCGCATCTTTGAAGATCTTTCTGAAAAAGCGATATGGCTGATTTACAAGTGATTGAAACAACGCAGCGATTATAAAAACATGAACTGGAAGAGATAAATTAAAGATAAAATTTAAACCTATAAATGTGACAGCAAGCGAGATTGAGGCGATCGCTCTTGCTTTGAGTGAATAATCACAGGCAAAATCAGCAAAACTTTGCTCCTGTTTTTCCGATCGGTTAGTTGCTTTCATTTCCAATCTTGCTTTATTTTAAAATTCATTTACAATTTCCTTTCGTGAAGTAATCAAATATAAGTTTTGAAATTTCTGCAACCGCAAGATGCCCTTTGTTATCAACTGCGTATGAAACTTCTGAAAGCTCATCACAGAAAATTGCGACGGCGTAGGTTGTGCATTTTGCGTAAACAATCCCGATGTCTGCTTTCATCCTATCAATTGATCCCGATTTATTTGCAACGACTATATTTTCAGGCAAATATCTTTTCATCATTTCATAGTCTTGGTTGTTCTTCATGATGTTTATTATTTCAGCTGAAACATCTGGGTTGATAATTTTACCGTTCGCAAGGAGTTCAAGAAGTTTAACCATGTCATTTGGAGTTGTGTAACCCACGCCGAATCTAATTGCTTCGGGTGTTTTCTTTTTAGTTTTGAAGGACATAAGCTTATTTAAAATTTTGGTATTGTCAAGACCAAGTTCTTTCATTCTATTATTTACGGCATCAAGTTTAGCGTCATGTTCATTTGCAAAGCAATCAAGGACGAGATTTGTTGCTGTGTTATCGCTTAAAATTATCATCAAGACCGCAGCATCAATTAATTTAATCTTTGCGCCGTCGTAGAAATATTGTAAAACGCCAGAGCCACCATATTTGAGAGAATCCTCAAGAGAAACAAGTGTATCTTTTTTCAGCTTTCCTTCCTCAAATTTATAGAATAATTCAACAAGGATAGGAACTTTTATCACGCTTGCGGTTGGGAAAAGTGAATCCGCATTGATTTGAATTGTTTCACCTGTGACAAAATTTTTTGCTGATACCCCAAGCCGACCAACTCCGTATTTTCTCCCAATTTGATTAATTTTTGAAACTATTGTCTCATTTGTAAGTGTTAATTTTGATGTAGCGCAGGCTGAAAATAGAAAGAGAAGTAAGATAATGTATAGCTTTCTCATTTTTGAAGCTCGTTTTTTTGAAAAGATAAGTTTTTTGCGAAAATTATTCAAGCAAATTTTAGGTTAAGTTTAGAGTGCGCTGTAAATTGCTTGGGGTTGATGTATCGTTGAAATTAGTTAAATTAACATAAAAGGAGAGCGATAAAACATTTCTGTGCTTTAAAAATATAAAGGAGGAGGAAATGAAAATTCAGATTGAATTTTTCCACGATGTCCTTTGCGCGTGGTGTTTTGCCATCTCTCCAAGGGTTCACAAACTTGCAGAAGAAAATCCCGATGTTGAAATAATACATCGTGCCTTTGCTCTTGCTCCGAATCCAGATGCGATAGTTCAGATTTTTGGCTCAAAAGAAAATGGTAAAAGAGAAATTTTAAATCACTGGAGAATGGCAAACGAAAACGACGATGAACACAGGATAAACTTTGAACTTATGGAGCGAAGAGAATTTGATTATCCATATTCAGTTCCAGGTCTTCTTGCTTGTAAATCTGCAGAACTTCAAGGGGGACAGGTTGCGCATTGGAAGATGTTTGACAGAGTTCAAAAGGCTCATCTTGTTGAATGTTTGAACATAGCTGATTTTGAAGTTTTGAAGAACTGTGCGGAAGATATCGGTCTTAATGTGGATAAATGGGAAAGGGATTATGAAAGTGAAATAGTATTTCAAAATCTTGCTTACGATCTTGAAGTAGCAAAGCACTACGGTATAAACGGTGTTCCAGCGCTTGTTGCAAATGGAAGATATGGGATTATTGGAGCTCATAAATATGAAGTTTTAGTCAAATGGCTTGAAAAGGTAAAGGAAGAACTTGGCAAAAGAGAATTATGAAAAAAATAAAAAGGGAGGATAAAGTTATGCGGTCAACTATTTATATTTCTACACTGATAATTCTTCTCGTTATGAATT
>NZ_CZVH01000065.1:0-37681 GCF_001458555.1 Candidatus Kryptobacter tengchongensis
TTTTCACCCCAACGAACTCGCCCCATTTGAGACCAGGAAAGTGGACTGAATAATTTTTTGAAAATCTCGTCATGAAATCAGCATAACAGTATATGCATCCGAACTCACACCCGAAATATGGATTGATCGTATAATCAATCCCAGATATTCGTGATTTTGAAAGGGCGTTTTTAATCTCTATGATTTTAACAGTCAAATTTTTCATTTTTAAAATTTCCTCATCACAATTCCAGATAATAACTTCGGATAAAAATAAGTTGATTTTTGAGGCATCGTTACCCCCGATAATGAAACATTTTTAACATCCGAAACCGAAGGGGGATTCAGAATGAAAGAAATTTTATCAGATTGTTTTGAAAGCTCAACCGCGGTTTTAAAATCGTGAGTGTAAATAATTTTAACTCGTTCAAGGTCAAATTGAAACAATCTGAAAATAAATTCGTGCAAAATTGTAACATCAAGTTTTTTCACCGCCTGCGGAAGCTCAGGAGCCAAGCTTTGCTCTATCACATTATAATCTTTTATTTTCAACACGATAGATTTACCATCTATTTGATGAACCCCGAAAACACCCCTCGTAAACTTCCTCATGAAGCTCTTTAACTCATCAAGCGTATCAATTTCTGCAATATCAAAAAACTTGCCGAAATCTTCTGAAAACAATTTCTTTTTTAAGTTTTCCTTATCAACTCCCGTTAAAACCCTATGCGTTGGAAGTATCATCAAACCTTCCGATTCCATATTTGTAAGATACATCAGGATGTAATTATGTTCATCTCTTTCAAGCGATAGAGATCTCATGTAATCCCTAAACATCAATCCCGTTTCATATCTATGATGCCCGTCAGCGATGAAAATTGGAATTGTTTTAAAGAAGTCAATAATACTGTGAATGAAATTTTCATCTGTGATTTCGTATAATTTATGCTTGATTTTGCTTCCTGCTGGAAATTCAAAATCAAACAATGGTTGTTTTGGTTTATGCACTTTAATAATGTTTTCCACCACAAAATTTGGATCTGAATAAATTCCGAATATATGATCAAACTGTGCGTTAGTTGCTTTTAAAAGGTTGAATCTGTCCTCCTTTGGTTTAGGTAGTGTTTTCTCGTGCGGGAAAACATTTCCTTTGCCCAGTTCTTCAAGCCTCATCAAACAAATAATCCCGCTTCGTGTATAACCTTTCTCCTCATATTCAAATTCCTGCTCATATACAAAAATTGCTTCCTTTTCCCTTTCAACAATGATACCATCGTTTAACCACTTTTCAAAATAACCCTTTGCACTCTCATATCTATTTTCATCTTTGTTCAGGATCAATCTTATCACATTATAAGGATGAAGCATGTATAAACTATCTCTTTCTTCATCCGAGATGACATCGTAAGGCGGAGCGACAAGTTTATGGATTGGTAAAGTTAAATTATAAATCAATCCTTTAAATGGTTTTATCTCTGGCATTTTAACTTGTGTTAATTTTTAATCAACTGTATAACCCAATCTTTTAAGCCACGCTTTGCTATCACGCCATTTCTTCCTTGCTTTTACATAAAGTTCAAGATAAACAGGTCTTCCAAGAAACCACTCAATCTCTTCCCGAGCCAGTGTCCCTATTTTTTTCAGCATTTGTCCATCTTTACCAATTATAATTCCTTTTTGTGATTCCTTTTCAACATAAATTTCAGCCATTATATAATCCCTCTCCCCTTCGTTCTGCGCTTCTCTAAACTCTACTATTGATACCGTGGTTGAGTAAGGTATTTCCTGTCTGCAAAGCTGAAAAATTTTTTCACGAATTATTTCAGCGACAAAAAATCTCTCTGGATGTTCCGTAATCATATCCGGTGGATAAAATGGCGGGTGATTGGGAAGATATTGAATCAAGACTTTTTTAAGTTCATCTATGTTTTGACCTTTCAATGCGGATATTGGAACGATCTCCTTAAACGGGAAAACCTTACTAAAGAAATCAATTATCGGAAGCACTTCAAGCTTATTGATAAGATCAACTTTGTTTATCACGAGAATTATGGGTTTTTCATCAACATACCTTTTTAAAATTTCAAATGGTAACGTTTTAGCGATTGCTTCATTTGTTTTAACTTTTTTGACATCAACCATGAATGAAATTATGTCTGCATCTCTTAAAGCTGATTCAGCGTATTCCATCATCACTTCCTGAAGTAAATATCTCGGTTTGATCAACCCCGGGGTATCAAGAAAAACAATTTGATAATTTTCACCAGTCATTATTCCAACTATTTTATGTCTCGTCGTTTGAGGTTTCGGTGTAACTATTGAAATTTTATGTTGAAGTAAAGTATTAAGAAGGGTTGATTTTCCCACATTCGGCTCACCAACAATTGCAACATAACCGGCTTTAAAGTCTGGCGCTATTTTGTTTTTTACTTCACCTTCAACGAATTTATCCGGCATAATTTGATATCGCTTGTTTTTTTAAATTTTTCCCATTATAACTTTTACATCACAAACGCTTCCTTTTTTAAACAAAGGCAAAATATGGTCGGAGTGTCTCCTCCCGTTAACCCATATTTCTTTAACGCCTTTATTAACCCCATCAGGATTTAAAAATTCAATTTCATATTTTACTCCACGGAATAACCTTGTAATTTTAAAGTTTTTCCAAACAGATGGAACACAGGGATCAACTAACAATCCAGCATAAGTTGGTCTCACTCCAATCATATACTCAACTACACTCTTAAAAAACCAATCAGATGAACCAGTAAGCCAGGAATGACTTGCTTCGCCGAAAGTTTGATGATCAGGGCTTGTCACATATTCGGAATAAACATATGGTTCCATTTTGTAAATGTCAGCATCAATGGCATTATTAAGTGGCAGTGTGGCGTGGTAGATTTTATAAGCTCTTTCGGCATCTCCAGCAATAAGTTCTGCAAGGAAAACCCAACTTGCTACATGATTGAAGATAGCTCCATTTTCCTTTTTACCCGGAACACATCGGGTTGCAAGTCCAATGCTTGGGTCTACTTTTGTAAATGGTGGATGTAGTATTTTAGGACCTTTTGGTGTATCTAAATACTTTTCAACCGAAGCAAGGCAAATTTTTGTTCTTTCTTCATCTGCAACTCCACTTATCACAGCCCATGATTGAGGGTTGGCGAAAATTTTCCCTTCTTTATTTCTTGAAGAACCAAAAGGCTTTCCATCATCCTTAAAACCTCTTATATACCACTTTCCATCCCAGCAAAATCTATTTATATTATTTGCAATTTTTAGATAAGCATCAAGATATTTTTTCAACAATTTCTTAAAGCCAAGATAATTGAAGAGTTCTACCATCTCTTTTAAAACATAAGCAAGAAACTCCGAACCCCACACAGTTTCACCCTTGCCCTTTAAGCCTACATAATCCAAAGTATCGTTCCAATCTCCGCGCCCAAATTTAAGTAATCCATGTTTACCAAGGTTGCTCAACGAAAAATCAACAGCCTTTATCAAATGCCGTAAAACAGTTCCACTTCCTCCATCATAAAACTCAGCTTTCTCATCAAGCAAACGAAAATCGGCGGTCTCCTTCAAATAGGTTATGATCCCAAATGGCAACCAAAGAGGTGTATCAGAGTGTCCCGTTTTCTCCCCGCTTTTTGAAATCCTAAAAAAGTTATGTAGCATGCTACCATCTTTAAACTGATAACCACAAACTTCAATTATCCTATCGCGGACTTTTTCAGGATTTGCAATCAGCTCGCCGAAGATATCTTGCATTTGGTCCCGAATTCCAGTTCCAAATAGTAAACCACCGTGATAATAGCCAGCATTTCTTGACATATCAAAAGTTACAGCTATCTGATACCGATTCCACACATTAATGAAAAGGTTCAGCTTTTCATCTGGAGTTTGCACTTGAAGAGTTTGAAGATAATTATCCCAGTATTTTTTTAATTCTTCAAATTTCTTGTGCACATATTCAATATCCCTCAACTTACCAATGGTTTCAACTGCTTTTAGATATGACTTAGAACCCTTTTTTAATCTTTCATTTGTATGTAATGAAGGTTTGTCAACAAGGAACATGAAAATTACAAATTCTTTTTCTTCCCCAGCTTCAAGTTCAATTTCGGATTGGATAGACGCGCAAGGATCACCAGCTGTTATCTCGCTATTGAAACATTGCCCAAGTTCTACCGCTTCAGGGTTAGCGTTGCTCCTCCACCTTCCAACGAATTTTTCTTTATCCCCATCAAACCCTTTAATTTCAAGCGAAGTTGAAAAAACGAGATAATATGGCCATGCGTGATTCGGCTGAGAGACGCTAACACCCCTATTAGTCACCCAATACCTTCGTGTTGCTATAACTGCATTTAAATCCTCATCAAAATACACATCGGGAAAATGTTTATCATTTGGTTGGTTTATCAAATCGTTAAGGGCGTTTCCCATAACAAGCTCAGCGTAAGAAAACACATCAATTTCTCTTCTCTCATTTGTTAAGTTCTTTAACTTGACGAGCCAAATTTCAGCATCAAGATCACGAGGGACAAAGTAAGTAATTTCACCTTTTATTCCCAAATTTTCTGTTGTTATTTTAGTGTAGCCGAGTCCATGTCTGCATTCATAAAAGTCATAATTTAAGTCAATTGTGGGTGCCCAGCTCAAGGAAAAATATCTTTGCAATTTTTTATCTCTAACATATACATATCTTCCGGGCTGATCCCATGGAAGACAGTTATATCTATATCTTGTGATACGATTATCACGAGGTGTTAAATAAAAGCTATAGCCTCCACCTGTGTGGCTTACAAGACCAGCCCAGCGCCCGTTCCAGATATAGTTCATCCACGGAGCCGGGGTTTTCGGGTTAATTATAACAAATTCTTTCCCATCTTCGGTGAAATATCCATATTTATTGACTTGAAAAATTTTCATGATCTTGCTTTTTATATGTTTGAAATAACTTCAACAGCTGATTGAATAACTGAAATTTTTATCCATCTTAAGGTTGTTCCAATTATTTCTCCATCAGCATGCATTGTGAGATTTGAATTTGAACGAATTTCAATTTCCATCGCTTTAAACATTGATACCTCTGGATAATGAGTATAATGAGTATGTTTTCCTTTTAAAACCGTTGGAAGAACCTGAAGAACTCTAAAAATTGACAAATCTTTAACAAGACATACATCAAATAACCCATCGTTAATTTTTGCATCTGGCGTGAGAAGAAATCCACCACCTGCTGAAACACCGTTTCCAATTGCAACTAAAAAAATTCTATCCTTTATCAACTTGCCATCAATATAAACCTCCATTTCTGGAGTTTCATATTTTCGTAATGTTTTAAAAAGAGCAAACAAATACAGGGGGATGCCACGAAGATGTTTTATTTTTCTGCTTTCGTTGGCAACCATTGCATCAAATCCAATCCCGACCCCATTTATGAAAAATCTTTCACCAAATTTGCCATACTCATCAATAAATTTAATCATTCCAACATCTGATGCTATTACCTTTCTTCGTTTCAATGACTCAAGCGCAAGTTTAATCTTAAACGGTTTTAAATTCAGCATCTTTGCGAAATCATTACCAGAACCGATCGGGATAACTCCCAATAATTTTTCCTGATTACTTTGCAAAATTCCATTCACGACTTCATTTATTGTCCCATCCCCGCCAGCTGCAACTACAAGCTCAGCTGATGTATCCCTTGCAATTTTAATAGCTTCACCAGGAGCTGTGGTTAGTTGAAATCGTTCAAGATAATTTAAATGTCTCGCATATTGAACTATCTTATGATAAAGTTTCGCTCCTTTCCATCTACCTGCATATGGATTCAAAACTATATGCGTTTTAAGTTCATTACCGAGAGTGAACCATTTTGATAAAACGAATTTGTATGACAACTATAGCTCCATTTTTATTGTTATTTTAAAAAACCATGTGGCAAGCCAATATCAGCCATTGTTAAAAGCCCGGGTTTTGAATTGAAAATTAAATAAGCACAGTTAATCAAACTTCCAACAGTTGCCATATCCCCGAAAACACCGTTTAAAATCTTCATATTTATTGGTGGCTCCCCATCAATGTAAACCGCATCATAATCTTTATGATCACCCACATACATTTTCAAATCAAGAACGATAACCTCTTTACCGTCTTTAAATCCAACTGCTGTATGATGTATTCCGGCAACTCTTCCCTTTTGAATTGTTAAGTATTCAGTTTTCAAACTTTTCTTTGTAACTATTGGATTTAAAGTTTCCTTTATCTCATCAAGCTGTATATTTAAAATATAAGCCAAAAATTGCAGTGATTCAACAAGACCGATATGCCCAAATTTACCAGTTGCCTTTTTAGTCTTAAACTCTCCAACTTTTAGACCTGCTCCAATTTTTAATTGCAATGGCAATCTTCTCTTTGATGCATTTACAACCCTTTCAACTTTTACCTTTTTAACATTGGTGCAAACTTGAGTTAAAACAGCAGGCAATACATCCATTACAAAACCAGGGTTAACCCCAGTCCCAAGAACTCTGACTTTAAATTTTTTCGCAAGCAAATCAATTTCCTGTGCAATTTCGCGATTTCTAAACCACGGGAAAAATAATTCCTCGGTTGATGAAACCACATTTAATTTTAACTTTATCAACTCAGTAAGTTGATCCTTTACTTCTTCCATAAAGGATGTAGTTGTATGAAAAACGAGATCAACTTTATGTTTTTTGAGAATTTTTTTAATATCATTCTCAACAATTATTCCCATGCTGTTAATTCCGATTAACTCTCCAACATCTTTGCCAACTTTGGAAGGATTGATATCAACAGCTCCAACAAGATTAATTTTGTCACTGTGTTTTTCAATTATTGTTTTCGCACAAAGTTGTCCTATTGGACCAAGCCCAAACTGAACTGCGTTGATTTTCTTTTTCATAACTTCCTCTGTTTTTGTTTTTAGATATTTCCACGTGCTTTTAATTTTTTGTAAATTATTTCATAAGGGACACGCCTGACATCTCCATCAAATCCAACTGCAAGTCCTGCTACTACACCCGCTGCCTCACCTGTTGCTGCAGATGTCGCTTGAATTCTCAAAGCCGAATGTCCTTCTCTTGTTGCAGATATACATTTGCCAGCAACAAGTAAATTCAGGGCTTTCTTAACTATTAGGGCTCTTAAAGGAATTTCATAATATTGTCCTTCTTTCAAATGTTCAAGCCGTGATTTTTCCTCCCTTTGCCCGTGAATGTCAATCCCATAACAAGCTCTTGCAACCGCATCTTCAAACTTTCGTGCCCGCAATATATCCTCACCAGTTACAATGTATTCACCTATTGCCCTTCTTGTTTCCCTAACACCAACTTGAATTGCCGATTCAATCAAATACGAATTCTCAAAACCTTGAATTTTTTGCTTCAAAAAATTGAATATCTCCCACATTTGAAAACGCCCTCTTATCTCTGCCTCAGTTAAATCAAATGAACTTGTTCCATCAAGCCCGAGTATATTTGTAGTATTAAAAGAAGCTTCACCTTCTTCTGGCAAAGTTGTGAAGAATATATATTCAATCTCCTCTGGTAGTAAACCCTTCTCTTTTCCCTCTTTTACAAGATCAAAATAACCAGCGATTGAAACTATTTGCCCGGGAACATATATAGATGTTGACCATGGGTAAAATTGTTCGGGGTTATCTCTCACAAATTCAATCGCTCTTATTACATCAATTCCTCCAACCCTGAAAAAAAGCGTCATCGCCTGCGTCAAACCTGTTTTTTCGTCACCTTTCATCCAACCAGCATTTGCAAGATAAACAATTTCCGCATCACCAGTTGTGTCAATGAAAACCTTTCCAGATATACGATAAAATTTTGAGTTACGATTTAAAAGCAAAGAAATAATTTTTCTTTTCCTATTGATATTTTCATATTCAACACCAAACAAAAGTACATGTCTTATAGTTTTAACTCCAGCATCATGTAAGAGCTCGTTAACAACTTTTCTGAAAGCCCATGCACTGAACCCGTTATCTATCGTCCCACCGATTTTCTCCATCCCTCTTACAATTTCTTCAAACACACCACCGACAAGAGGTTTAACTTTGTTATCAAACTCATCAAAAATCCAATACTTCATAAATGGTGAAACCATTCCAGCGGTGGACATTCCGCCGAAAAATCCATATCTATCAATTAACACCGTCTTCGCACCTTCTCTTGCAGAGGCAATTGCCGAGCAAACACCCGCTATACCAGCTCCAGCAACAACGACATCGGTTTCCCCAATTTCAATAATATTTTGTAGAATCCTTTTCATTCCCTCATTTTTTTAATTTCTTCAACAAACCTTTGAACAATCAACCTTGGTCTTGTAACTGCAGAGCCAATCACAACAGCATATGCACCAAGTTCAAACATTTTCCTAACTTGTTCAACAGTCCATATGCGTCCTTCAGCAATAATTGGGATATTAAGCAAAGCAGCAAGTTTATGAACAAGTTCAAAATCAGGTTCATACTTTTTAAATGAATATCTTGTGTAAGGAGTATACCCAGCCAATGTAGTAGCAACAAGATCAGCGCCAAGTTCAGCAGATTTAATTCCTTCTTCAAATGTTGAAATATCAGCCATCAAAATTTTATCTTTATAAGCTTCTCTTATCTCCCTGAAAAATTCAAATCTTTTGTCCCTTGAGGTTACATCAACAGCAACTATATCAGCACCTGCTTCAATTATTTTCTTAACAGAGTCAGAATCTGGAGTTATAAGAACACTCCCATCCGGATATTTACCCTTTATAAGACCAATTACTGGAATTTTAACCTTGCTTTTTACAGCTTTTATATTCTCCACGCCTTCAGTTCTTATTGCAACAGCTCCGCCAAATTCAGCTGCAACTGAAAATTCAACAATAAACTTAACATCTGAGAAAAGCCCAACTTCATCAGGTTGACACGAAACTATGATGCCATTTTTCAACCTTTTTAAAATTTCCTCTTTCAACTTATACCCTTGCTTTGATTCTGTTCAAACCCAAATTATTTTTATATGCAAATGCGATAAGATTCCCAATGTTTTCTGATGTTTTTATTGCGAATGGGAAAGAATAAAGTATAAATTTTAAATCATCATCTACATCAGCAATTCTTCCAACTGCAACAAGATTTTTTATATCTGTTAAAAAAGATGAAAATGGAATACGAATTACGAGTTTGTTAAATTTTCCATCAGGAGAGAGAACACACGGGAATAATTTTTCACCTAACACAGATATTTTGACAACAGCAACTTCATCATCAAAACTTTTATCACTAAAAACATCACTGGAACTCAAAGAGTAATGCCCGTTTATTCTATATCCCTCGGTAAAGTAAATTTGCGCGGGAAACATTGAAACCCTTGCTTTTTCAAAAGGTTTAAATTGCCTCAAATATTCAATAAAATCGTAAACCTTCAATTGTAAATTCTCTTCCATTGCGCTTATTGATAAAACATCATCTAAATCCACTTCACCATCACCTAATCCGAACACGACACAGTGATTCTCTATCGGTAATTCATAAATTGCATATTTAATCCCTTCCTTCTCAACAACACAAGCGTGATATGTTTTGTTTATAGATTCATCTACCACAATAGATTTACATATAATTCTACCATCGTTTTTATTGAAGTCACATCCACCCAGAACGAAGTTATATTTCGGGATTGATTTAACTTTTCTAACTAATTTTTCATCTATCGCTTTGAAAACCTCGCAATTTCCAGTCGCATCCACAAAATACCTTCCCCTAACCTCAATTAAACCTTCTTTTCCAAGGACAAGGATTGATGTAAGAGAGTCACCTTTCAACCTCGGCTTTACAAATGAGGCGTGGAGAAGGAGATCAACTTTAAAGTCAAGCAAAATTTCAAACATTGTAAATTTAAATCTTTCAAAATCAAATGGAATCACGGTTTCTGATATTCTCAATGGATCTGGATACGGGTGTTGAGGTATCGCTTTATTTTTTAAGAGATATTTTATCAAGGTTGAAAAAATTGGGTATTTTATCGTCTCCGTTTCTTCATCTGTGAAAAGTTCTGAAAAATTTTTTTGAACATTGAAAACTCTCAAAGGAAATGCAAACGAAGTTGTAATAAGCCCACCTGGAAACCCATATTTTTCAATCAAAAGAGTCTTTAGCCCATTACTAGCGCAGGTAATTGCTGTTACAATCCCACTTAAACCGCCACCAACGATGACGACATCTGATTGAATTGTTTGAAACTTTTTGTGTGTCTTTAAAACTGTTTTCTTTTGTTTCACCATTTTTCAGATAACATTTTTAGAAAATTTTTTATCTCACTATCCCAGAAATACCAGTTATGTCCCCCCGGCAACTCATGATATTCATAACTTATTCCTTTGCGTTGAAACTTTTCAACAAGTTTTCTATTTGATTCAAGAAGCCCCTCAATTTGATCATCCTTCCCACAGGATATATAAAAGTATGGCAAGTTAAAGGACTTAAGACTATCCACAAGAACATACACATCATTCTTATTCCAATGTTCATCTTTCTTTAAGCCAAATGCATCTTTCAAGCTCTGAGCTAAATGTCCTCCATCTTTTTCAATTAATCTCATCCAATCAAAAGCGCCACTGAATGATCCAACGAAATGAAACAAATCTGGATATTTTAATGCAATTTTCACAGCTCCATAACCACCCATTGATAAACCCGCAATCGCTCTACCGTGCCTCGTTGAAAGCACACGATACTTTCGCTCAACATATGGTATCAGCTCTTTAACAATGTAATCCTCATAATTTCTGTTTCTCACAACCGGCGAATTTGAATACCAGCTATTGTCCGCCTCTGGCGTCACAACTATAAATGAATAATTCTTAAGATACTTGACAAGAGAAGTTTTGTATATCCAATCATTATGACTTCCCGAATAACCGTGAAGCAGAAAAATCACCTTATATCTTTCTTCGTTTGAGTTATAATTTTCAGGTAGCACCACATTGAATTTTTTATATCCCCCAACCGATTCCGAATAGAGACTATCAAGAATGACAGAAACTTTCCCTTGTGATAACAATATCTGAATTGGCAAAAAAGTCAATAGAAAAATAACCTGTGTCAATCTCATACAATTGATATTAACCTTCATTTTCTTTCCTCAGCTATGATTATAATTTTATTGTCAAGTTGGTCTGAACTTCTCAATTCAGCTCGTGCAACCGATAGCATTTGCTCTTTAAACATAACTCCTGTCAGATCAATTATCTTAGGTCCGTAGATTAAAAACACATCTGGTGCTATTGCTCCAGCGTCGCCATAAATCGTGAAATTATCAATCACCTCTGATAAAACCTTCTCAATTTTGTCAATATCAACCTCAAATACTTCCGCATTTGAAAGTTGAAGTTTTATAGCACCTTCTATATCAAAAACTTTAACTGGTTTGATTTTTTCTTTAAGAATGAAAAGTTTTTTTCTTTCAAGCTCAACGGCAAAAACTTTATAAAAATTATTTTCAGCGATCTTCCTAACATTTATACTTTCATTTCTCTTGAATTTCTTGGATAAACTTTGAAACATTTTCTTAGCTATTTCAAATAACTCGTCATCACTTAATTGCTTTTTTAATAGATCACCTGTTTTAAAATCAGGGGTTCCAGTTGCAACAGCTGTAACTCGTTTTGTCTGTCTATCAATTTCAATTGATACTTGAATTGTTTCGGGTTTTGCACCCATTTTAACTGCGGATGAAACCACCTCATTTCTTAATTTCACAATATCATCTTCAGTTGGATTTGGTATAACCCTTTCAACGCTTTCCCTTATCATTCCAAGAGCTACTCCGATAGCAGATATAACTTCAGCATTTTCGGCAATTTTATATTCAAAATTCAATTTCCTTGCAAGGTAAGGAACTATAACTTCAGCGCCCCCTCCACCGCCTACAAGAGTTATAAGATCAGGATCAAGTTTATACTCTTTCATCAAACCTAAAACTATATCTTCAACTTTTGAAACAGCTATATCAAGTATTTCCCTTGCAATTTGCTCAGGTGATTTTCGCATTAAAGTGGAAAGCTTTGTAAAAACTTTTTCAACGGATTTATAATTTCCCTTGCTGTATCCATTGGGGCTTATCAAATTTAAAAAATTGGCAGCATCCGTTGTTGTGATTGTAAACTCTGGCTTGTTTGAATTTTTTCTCTTAATAGCAATGTAATCTGATGGATCGTTTGGCTTCGGTTGTATTAAAACAAATTCAATTTCGTCAAAATTTTCTGGTTCAGAGAACGAAACATATTTTAACCCTGCGATGTGCGCACTTCTTGGTCCAACATCAATTATATTTTTAAAACCATTTGATACCCGCAAGATTGAACCTCCAGCAATTCCAACAGTTCTGACATCAAGCGTTTTAAGATATAACCTATTCCCTCCAACTTCGGCACTTTTAACAATTGGCTTCCCATTTTTTATAACCGATATATCAGTGCTCGTTCCACCAACTTCAATAAAAACACCATCCGATATTTTAACATACATAAGAGCAGAGGCAACACCAGCAGCTGGTCCAGAAAGTATAGTCATTATCGGTCTTTTTTTCATTTCATCAATGCTCATAATCCCTCCATCGCTTCTCATTATCATCAAAGGCGCTTTCACCCCAGCACTTTTTACGCTGTTTAATGTCATTTCAGCAGTTTCAATCATTTTGGGAAGCATACTTGCGTTCACAACAGCCGTTCTCGTCCTGATCTTTAATCCATAAAGCTGGGAAATAAGGGAAGCAGGAGTCGCAATACAACCCATATTTTTTATTACTTCAACAACCTTTTCCTCTCTATTTGGCTCATCAACTCCAAAAGCTTCGCTTACAACGAAAACTTCAGCACCTTCAGAAGCCAGTTTCTCCACAGCCTTTTTTATTTCGTCCTCTACATTTCCATCGTCAAAAATTTTGGAATTAACGAAAACATGAGAAGTCTCAATGAATTTTCCCCCACCGAGCGAAATTCTTCCAATTTCTGTTTCACCTTTTGCTCTTATAGCATCAATTCCCGTCCCCATTCCGATAATACCGACCTTTGCGATATCCCCCTCAAGAAGCGCATTTGTTGCCTGCGTTGTACTATGTGCGATCAGAACAACATCATCAGAATTTACCGCTCCACTTTTTAAAATTTTATCAATGGCTTGGATAACCCCGAGTGCCACACCCTCACTTGCAAAATGGGTTGTTTGAACGCAGCTTTTTGCCACTATTTCAAGTGTATCCACATCAATTGCCACCGCATGTGTAAATGTCCCGCCGACATCAATTCCTATTTTTACTTTTCGTCCCATAATTTCAAAGTACGATTTTGATAGCTTCTGTTAATAAATTTAGTAAAACAAATGAACAAATAGAAGTCAAAATCGCAAAAACAAGCCCCTTCCAAAAACTTTCTGTTATGTGCTTTAACCCGGATATCAAGAGAAAGAACGAATACACTTTTAAAAGCCAGTTTGTGACAGAGAAAATGTAAAATGCCAATGGCTTGAGCTCATTAGCTTTAGGCGTTTCGGTGAAATAATAAATTCCAAAAACGGCGAGAATTGATGGCAGGAGAAAAAATGTAGACAAAGCTATTGGAAACATTGAATAAGCCACAATAGCAAAGTATGCTCTCAACCCTACGCTCTTGAACCTGTAAAGAAAAATTTTAAGTATAATTGCCATGGTTAAAACAAATAAAATGCCAAGTGGAACTCCAAAATACAATGCGTTTAAAAATAGAAAAACTAAATTCTCATACTTTTCCCCTGCCCTCGCATATCTAAAAATTTCAAATGTAATCGCTATCCCCGAAAGAGAAGAAAGAAAAATTGAAAAATTTTTCCTCTTTGATATAATTATCTTGTGAAATCCTTCATCTGGATTGAAAATGAGCAAACTTAAAATGTCAAATAAATTCAACACATACACGGGATTTTGAAGATACGCGCCACATGATTTGCATTTAACATCAAACTTTGAATTTTTAAATCCACATATTGAGCAATACATGATTTTTATTGGGAAATTTTTTACAAAAACAAAATAGCGGAAACTATCAATCCAGATGTTGCAAGAACCCAAACATATGGGAATGTTTTCTTTAGGATTTGATTAACATCTATTCTTAGTTCATTAGCTATCCAGATATTATGTGTATTCGTCGGGTCGCAAACTCCCTGAATTTGACCAACTGAAAGCAACATCCCCATAACAGATGCAGGGGGAAGCGTCCCAACGGGGTGTGAAATGAGCGTTGCAATTCCATAACCAAGCCCCCATACATTTAAAGGACCACGATAAAGCGCAAGTGGGCTTAACAGCGAAAAAATTAACACAAATAGAATAGGTGAATTAGGAACAATAGCCCTGAATAAAGGTTTTAGCTGAGAATATACTTTCCATTCGCCATTTTCCCAGTTTGATGGACCAAGGATTGCATTCAAGAGCATACCAATTCCGAACATAAGAACGACCGCTGGAATCACACTGCTCCCACCTTCAATGATTGATTGCATTAATAGATTCAAACTTCCCTTTCTAAATGTTGTTATAAATCCATAAAATAATCCAGCTACAAAAGCGAAGATGAAATACTGACTTCCAAAGATAAAAATTATAATTAACGGTATGATCGGCGTTAAAAAAGCATACCACTTTAATTTACCCGCCCTTGATGGAGATAACAATTTGAATAAAAACTCAACGAAAATGTAAATTAAGAAAAGAATAAAGACAATTTTCGCAACTGAACTAACAAAGCTCTTCACCGCATCTGGAATTAACTGGTCAGATCTAAGTAAAATTGAAAACGAAACAAACATCAAGCCAAGCGCTATAATAGTAAGTAAAAATTTAAAATTTAAAACATATCTAAAACTCTTTATCAGCCCCTCACGCTTCAACTCCACAACAATGAAAACAACCGATGTAACCAAAGATAGAAAGAAAAGATAAAACGCAAACATCCGAACTGTTTCAAATTTAATCTTTAAAACGTTGATGTATAGCGCCCAATTTTGAGCGTTTAAAATCCCACCCATGCTCAATCCAAACAGGAAAACACCAGCTATTACTGTTGGACTTATTCCAACCGAGCTCATTATTGGAAGAATAATTGTGCCAACCATGATGATTGCCCCAAGACCACCAAGTGTTGTAAACAAAACAGCTGTCAAGATCAAGATAATTAGACTTACATAAAAAGGTTCATCTCCCGCAAGCTCTGCACCTTTTCTTATAAAGTTTTCGGCAATTCCGGATTTTTGCATAAAAATGCTGAGCATACCTCCAAAAATTACCACAGTATATGCTTGATGCAATCTAAAAGCTCCATCGCCGATTACATATACAAAAATGTCATCCAAAGGAATCCCACCAATCAAAGCGATAAAAAATGCCATTAATGGAAGGGCAATAAGTGCTGGTATAACACGAAAAAACATAAGCAAAGCCATTACAATAAATATGGCAATTATTCCAATGATTGAAAGCATTTTAGAAGCGTTTATTTTTTAAATACGCTTTAAGTTCGTCCTCACTTAAAACCTTAAATTTTTCTCCCGTTTCAACCTTGGAACCTTTTAGAAATTCCTCAGCATTTAGTTTTTTCCTTCCCTCAACTTGAATTTCAATTACCTGAACAGGATTTAAATCCGAACATATAACATACAACTTATCTCTTTTCTTCGTTGTAAAAATTTGCCCTGGTTCGGCTTCTATAGTTTCAAATTCAAATGACTCTGGTATTTTAGTTCTGTAAATTTTCACAAGTTTTTCGTTTAGAAATGTAAAAGCACCGGGATTTGGTGAAAGACCGCGAACAAAGTTATGAACCTGCAAGGCGCTTTTTTTAAACCAGTTTATCTGACACATCTCTTTTGTAATTTTTGGAGCGGGTGTAGCAAGCGAGTTATCCTGTGGGAATGTTTGAACCGAACCCTTTTCTATTAATTTTACTGTCTCAAGCAATACCTCTGCTCCAAGTTTTGCAAGTTTATCATAAAGATCCCCCGCTGTTTCATCCGGATCTATTGGAATTTTCTTTTGTAAAATTACATCTCCAGTGTCAACTTTTTCATTTATGAAAAAAGTTGTAACCCCAGTTTCTGTCTCACCGTTAATTATCGCCCAATTTATCGGTGCAGCACCCCGATATCGTGGCAGAAGCGAGGCGTGGACATTTACAGTGCCAAGCGGTGGAATTGTGAAAACTTCTCGTGGCAATATACGGAAAGCTACAACTACAATTAAATCGGGAGATACATTTTTTATCTCTTCAATGAACCTTTCATCTTTCAAATTCTCTGGCTGAATAACTCTAAGCCCATTTTCTATCGCAAATATCTTTACAGGTGGGGGAGTTAGCTTATAACCTCTACCTTTGGGCTCATCAGGTGCTGTTACAACTAACGGGATTTTGTAATTATTCTTCAATAGTATTTCAAGTGATGGTATCGCAAACTCTGGAGTTCCCATGAAAACAATTTTCATTAAACCGATACATAAATTTTAAATTAAAGTGCCTTTTTCAGATTGAGCTTCTGGAACAACGATTTTCTTTGTTCCGGGCACAATAACCGGATAATGAGCTTTGATTTCACCTCTTTTAATCTTCGTTAATTTTGGCTTGAGAGCTTTTAAACGAACAGGGGATAAATAATCAATGAAAAATTTACCATATAAATGATCAACCTCATGCTGAACAACTCTTGCAAGCAATCCCTCGCACTCAATTTCATTTACCTTAAAATCAATATCATGATATCTCAAAACAACCTTTGCAGGTCTTATTATCTCCGCTCTTATTCCCGGGATACTCAAACAACCTTCTTCCATAACATCTTCTCCACTTGAATAAACTATTTCTGGATTTATTATCACCATCCTCTTAAAATCTTTATATTCTTCATAAACCGAAACATCAATCACAGCAAAAGAATAAGGAATCCCAACTTGAGTTGCTGCAAGTCCAATACCATCTGCCACTTCCATTGTTTCAAACATATCCTTTAATGTTTCAATAAATCTATCGTCAATCTGCTTAACTTTTTGAGCTGGCTTTTTAAAAATCGGATCACCGTAAAGATATATCGGTAAAATCATCACTGCCTCCATTGATTTTTTTAACTTTCATGAGTGGCTCGTTTAACAGGAATTCTTTCAAGAGCAGTTTTAATCCTTCTTATTGTTGTTTCTTTTCCAAGTGTTTCCATCACATCAAAAAGCCCAGGACTTACCCTCATACCTGTAATTGCTAATCTTATCGGGTGTATTAACTCGGAAGCTTTTATACCCTTTTCATTTGCAAAACTTCGTAATTCCCTCTCTAAAATGGATGCAGTAAAATCATCAATCTTCGTTAATCTCTCGGTAAATTCAATTAAAAGCTCATCGGTATTAAACTTCCAGTATTTTTCAATTCCTTCACTGTCGTAATTACTTGGGTCTTCAAAGAAATATCTTCCAAAAGTAATGAAATCTTCAATAGTTTTGACTCTGTCTTTCATCAAAGATATAACTTTTAAAAGATATGTTTCATCATCAAATTTGTAACCATATCTTTCCACAAACGGTTTTACGAATTTCAAAAGTTCTATATTTTCTTTCTTTCGTATATATTCACTATTCATCCACTCAAGTTTCGCCTGATCAAAAATAGCGCTTTTCCTTTGAATTTTCGTTATGTCAAAAGCCTCTATTAACTCATTAAGGCTCATTATCTCTCTGTTATCTCCCGGTGACCAACCGAGCAAACAAAGATAATTGAACATTGCATCTGGAAGGAAACCCTTATCTCTATATTCTATAACAGCGGTCGCGCCATGTCTTTTGCTCAACCTTTTTTTATCAGGTCCGAGTATCAACGGAACATGAGCAAAAACAGGTATATCCCATCCAAGCGCCTGATAGATTAAAATTTGCTTTGGAGTATTTGAGATATGATCGTCACCTCGGATTACGTGCGTGATTTCCATATTATGATCATCAACAACAACAGCCATATTATAGACTGGCGTGTTATCAGATCTTAAAATTATAAAATCATCAATTTCTGAATTTTTAAACCTTATTTCACCATGAACAACATCCCAAAAAACAGTTTCACCTTCGGGCACCTTGAACCTTATCGTTCTACTTCGCCCTTCCCTTTCATATTTTAACTTCTCTTGTTCACTCAAATAGAGGCATTTTCTGTCATATTTATACGGTACCCTATTTTCTTCCGCTTCCTTTCTTTTCGCTTCAAGTTCTTCTTCAGTGCAGTAACAAAAATAAGCATAACCTCTTTTCACAAGTTCATAACACGCAGATATATGCTCATTTATGTGATGTGATTGAAAATAAATTTCATCATCCCAATCTATCCCAAGCCATTTCAATCCGTCAATGATAGATTGCACCATCTCCTCACTTGAGCGTTCTTTATCCGTGTCTTCTATTCTTAAGTAAAAATAACCTTTATTTTTTCGGGAATAAAGCCAATTAAAAATTGCAGTTCTTGCTCCTCCTATGTGTAGGTGTCCTGTTGGACTTGGGGCAAATCTTGTTTTTGTTTTCAATTTGCAATAACGAGTTAATTTTTATTTTTTAAATCAAGGCTTAGGATATGAGGAAAGTTTTCGCGTTAGCTCATTAACATCCTCGTCAGTCAAAACCACATCTTCAAGAACGCCTAAAATATAATCATTATAAGCACTCATATCAAAAAATCCATGACCAGATAAATTGAAAAGTATAACTTCTTCTTTTTTCTCTTTCCTTGCCCTTATAGCCTCGTCTATAACTGCTCTTATCGCATGTGCTGATTCTGGCGCTGGAACTATTCCCTCAGTCTGGAAAAACTTCATAGCCGCATCAAAGATTTCATTTTGAGTATAAGCCCTCGCTTCAACAAATCCATCAGCATATAACTTACTTATAATCGGGCTCATTCCATGATACCTTAAACCACCAGCATGAATCCTTGGTGGGATGAAATCATGACCAAGCGTATACATTGGAAGAAGGGGTGTTAATTTACTCGTATCTCCATAATCATAACTGTAAATTCCTTTAGTTAGAGTTGGACATGCCGCTGGCTCAACCGCTATTAAACGAAGTGATTTTCTTTTTTCATAAAATTTATCAAGCAAAAATGGAAAAGCAAGCCCTGCAAAATTTGAACCCCCACCGACACAACCTATAACTATGGTTGGATATTCTTCAACCTTGTCAAGTTGTTTTTTTGCCTCAAGACCGATGATCGTTTGATGGAGAAGGACATGGTTTAAAACACTTCCAAGCGAATACTTCGTTTTATCATCGGAGATAGCAACTTCAATTGCCTCACTTATAGCTATTCCCAAACTTCCAGGGGAATCTGGGGTTGATTCAAGGATTTTCCTCCCAACTTGTGTTTCCTTACTTGGGCTTGGAACGACATCCGCCCCCCACATCTGCATGAGAACCTTTCTATACGGTTTCTGTTCATAGCTTGCGCGAACCATGAAAACTTTACATTTTAAACCAAAGTAGCTACATGCGAAAGCTAATGCGCTTCCCCACTGCCCTGCTCCTGTTTCAGTTGTCAATTGCTCAACACCTTCAATCTTGTTATAATATGCCTGCGCAACCGCTGTGTTCGGCTTATGGCTACCAGATGGGCTTACGCCCTCATATTTATAATAAATTCTTGCCGGTGTCTCAAGCGCTTCCTCAAGAAACCTTGCTCTCACAACAGGTGTTGGCCTCCACAACAGGTAAACTTTCAAAACCTCCTCAGGTATATCTATCCACTGTTTTTCGCTTAGCTCCTGTTCAATCAAACCCTTGGCAAAGATAACTGCAAGCTCATCAATTGAGATAGGTTCAGCTGTTTTGGGATTAAGTGGTGGCTTTGGCTTTTCAGGCATATCGTGAAGTATATTATACCACCGCTTTGGAATATCGCGCTCACTCAAATAAATACGATTACTTTGCAAGCCTACTCGCTTTTTTCTCATTTCACATTGAATTTTATTTATATTTTAATGATTCAGCCATCGCTGTCAACCATAAAGTGGCAAGCCTAACAGAAGCCAAGGTCATCCTGCCGTGGACAACTTCACCCAATTTTTTTGACATAATTGAATAATACTCATCTGAATAAATATATCTCGTCCTACCGTTTCTCTTCTCAACCCTATAAAGCTTCTCAGGTGGAATTTGACTTTTCGCATAATTATCAGCACTTAAAATCTCCTCAAGAAATCTATAACTTTCAAGAACAATGTCAAATGCAAATTTGACTCTGTCTTTTATGATTGAACTTTCCTTCAAATTTTCTTTAATTTTCTTTATATCAAATTTTAACTCATCGTTTTGCATCATATATCGGACAAGTTCGGTTTCAAATCTTGAATGAATCCCAGGCTGACCTGTTAGCTGACCATCGTAATTTTCAGTTACATGAAGGGGCTGATGTGCATCTTCCACATAATGAGCAAGCCATGAAAGATACTTTAACATTTTATCCCTCTCCCATTTGTAAATTGAATAAGCCAAACTGTCCGTAAAATCACTTATCCTCCACGGAAGCAAACCGTTTTTCTGCACCGTCTCAAAACCAAACTTCTCTATTGCCTTCTGCTTATCTCTTGGCAGTTCATCAAATGGATATTTACCATACCTGTCAATGTCAATGAAATGATTAAATTGTTCCTCCTTATCCTCATTTCTTATCATATCTGGCTCAATACATCTTTCAATTATTATACTTCTGTTTTCAGAAAGAAATTTCTTTAGCGAGTTTAACTTTGATTGGTCAATTCCATTAAATTCATCAATACTTAAAATCAAATCAATGGCGAGTTCAGTTATCTTCTTATGAGCATCAAATCCCCAAGATTGCGCATTTTGAAATTTGAGGACAAAGAAAATTAAAATGACGGAGATAAAATAAACAATAAAGTGAAGGTTTTTATATTTTCGCATTTTGTAATTTTTTTAGTTTGCAATAACGGATAAATGTTAAAAAGGTTGCCCAAGATGGGCAACCCCAATCATTAATTATCTAATTTTCTTTTTGTGCCTCATCTTTCTTCTTCTCTTTTTCCACTTATGTTTGTTCATTTTCTTTTTTCTTTTCTTCCTGAGATTTGGCATAATTATTTCACCTCCAAATTAAGTTTTTGTTTTAAAATTTGTGCTGTTCCAACATACGCTTCGCCTTTTGCGCTACATCAGCAGATGGATTAACATCTATACAACGTTTAAAATAATCTTTTGCTCTCTCAATATTTCCAGATGCTAAATTAACAATCCCAAGATTATACAAAGCAAGTTGATGATTTGGAGAATAACTCAGGGCTTTTTCCATTTCTTTGATTGCTTCATCAACACGCCCTAATTCAAAAAGACAAATTCCCATATCAACCCTCGCATCAGGATCAGTTTCATTTTTCTCAAGATACCTTCGGTAATATTCAACTGCCTGATCAAATATATGAACATCGTGCAAAAGATTAGCCAACCTTAAAGTTGAAGTCATATCATCGGGATTTGAATTCACCCTTTGACGCAATTTTTCTATTTCAGCCATGATTTCCGTATTAACTTCAGGATGTTGATGAACATCTGGCTTTGTTTTTTCCTTACGGATTATCCCATAAGCAATCAATCCAACAAAAACAACCACAATTCCAAAATAAAAAACTTGGTAAAAGGACAATTTTATAAATCCGCCTTTTTTCCTCGGCTTTACCTTCGCTTCTGGTTTTTCCTTCTTAACTGCTTCAGGTTCAGTTATCTTATAATCAATTTCCACGCTTCTTTTCACTTCGGTTGACACAATCTCTCCGCTCAATTTAGAACCGCAACTAACACAAAATTTATACTCAGGCTGATTTTCAAAACCGCAAATTTCACAGATGATAACTTTTGCCTGTTCTTCGCTCAGCCTTGCTCCACATTTGAAGCAAAACTTTGCCTCCTCTGGTAAAATTGTGCCACAAACTTGACATTTTTTTCTGCCATAGTTAAATATAGAGTTTAGTTTAAACTTTCACCTTCACCCTGGTTCTTGATACCCTTCTCCTCAAGGATTTTGTCACGCAAACTTTCAATGACCATCTGTTTAAATTCTCTTGTTGGTTTAAAATCGGGAACATACCTATCATCAAGTGGAACTATCTCGCCTTTCTTCGGATTTCGTGCAATTCTCGCCTTCCTTTTAACAACTCTGAATGTCCCGAATCCTCTTATTTGAACATAATCACCTTTTTTAAGTGAATCCATGATTATTGCGATAGCTCCATCAATTACCCTCTCAACCTCTTCAACTGTTAAGCCAATTTGTTCCGCCAGAATTCGGACAAGTTCTGTTTTTGTCAATTTCTAATCCTAATTTTATTTTAAAATAAATTCACTTCTATATTGCAAAATAGGTTGGTTTAGAAGCAAACTTTTTATCTCCTCAATATTTTCAAGAGTTTTTGACTCCAAGAGAATATCCATAAGTCCAGTTTTTTTCTTCTCTTTGACAATTTTTGGCTCACCTTTTATCCCAGCCATATTAGCAGCGATTTTTATAGCATCCTCAAGTGTTCCAAGTGTATCAACAAGCCCTATTTCAAACGCTTGTCTTCCTGTAAAGATTCTTCCATCAGCGATTTTTAAAACATCTTCCTTTTTCATCCTCCTCTCATCAGCGACATGATTCACAAATTGTTCATATACATCGTTTATCACACCCTGAAAATATCTTTTTTCTTCATCTGTTAACCCGCGATATGGATTCCCCGAATCTTTAAATTTTCCACTTTTTATAATCTCAAATTCAACTCCAATTTTATCAAGCAATTTTCGCAGGTTTGGGAACTGTGCAATCACGCCTATACTCCCAGTTATAGTCCCCGGGTTTGCAACGATTTTGCTTCCACCAAGGGAAACATAATAACCCCCGCTTGCTGCAACAGAACCCATTGAAACAACCACAGGTTTTTTCTCTCTTGCCTTTTTCAACTCCTGATATATTTCCTCGCTTGCAGAAACACCACCGCCTGGAGAATCAACATAGAAAACGATCGCTTTAACCCTTGAACTTTTCACATATTTTTTAATTTGTTTGACTATATCTTCCGAGCTCAATATAACTCCCTTCAATTCAATCAAAGCAACCTTATCCTTGCCAGTATCAGTTTCCTCATCTTCAGAAACAGGTTTTAGTGAACTCACAAGTGTAAAAAAACCAAGTGACACAAATAAAACTGATAGTGCCAATATAATTCCAATTATTCCGAGAAACCATCTCGCTTCTTTGCTCATGTTCAGACGATATTTATTTTAATCTTGATAAATTTTACAAAAAATTTAATTAAAAATCAATTAAAAAATTTCAACCGAAACAAGAGACCGAAGGGCAAATTTAGGTAGATTATTTTGCGTGAGATATACAAAACTTGTATATTTTCTTAAAAACAAAGTTTTCTCAACTTGCATTAACGAATCTATGTCAGAAAAAATTTTTAATTACCTAACCAAAATACTTGACCCCGAATCGGCAAGACTCGTGTTAAAGATGTATAAACTTAATATACCGCTTACAATTAGAACTAACACGCTTAAAATATCTTCCTCAAAATTAAAAGAACGCCTTGAAAGCAAAGGCTTTAAACTTCGTGAAATTGCTTTCATTCCAGATTCATTCATTGTAGTTGAAGAGCCTTTCCCTATTTCAAAAACACTTGAGCATTTTGCTGGTTTTTTCTACATGCAAAGTCTATCCTCAATGCTTCCTTCTCTTGCTCTTGAGCCAGAGCCAGATGAATTCGTACTTGATATCGCCTCAGCTCCGGGTTCAAAAACGACACATATAGCGCAACTTATGAAAAACACAGGGATAATTATCGCAAATGATATCTCCTTTGAGAGATTGAAAGTTGTCGCTCATCAGATAGAACGACTCGGAATCTTGAACACTGCCATAACCTCAATTGATGGGAATAGATTTGGGAATCTTCTTCCTGAAGTTTTTGATCGTGCCCTCGTGGATGCCCCATGTTCAGCCCTTGGAATAATATCAAAGGCAAATGAAGTTTTAACCTGGTGGAACATTGATGAAGTTAAACGATTGAGCAACAAGCAATATCAGCTTCTTACAAGCGCAATCAAATCCGTAAAACCTGACGGAGTTATAGTTTATTCAACCTGCACTTTAACCGTTGAAGAGAATGAGCTGATGATAGATTCAGTTTTAAAAAAATTCCCCCTTGAAATTGAGGAAATAAATTATAAGACGGTTGATTTTGATGAAGGAATAACTTTTTATGATGGGCTTCCGCTTGATGAAAGACTAAAAAAAGCTGTTAGAATTTATCCGTTTAAATCAAATACGGAAGGTTTCTTCATAGCAAGGTTAAGGAAAACCGATTCAACTTTTTCTAAATCCCCTGAATTTTCCGATATAGGTAATAGAGTATCTCACGAAAAAATGCGTTTTTTAACCGCCGATGATAAAGATTTAAAAGAAGCGCTTAAATTCTTAACTGATGAATTCGGAATTGACGAAAATATATGGAGTAAATTTGTATATTATTTCAAGAATGATGAGATATGGTTTTGCTCACCTGGATGGAAAAAATTCCTAACACTTGATTTTTCAGGCATAGATAAAAATTTCAAGCATCACCTTATGTCAAGCATAATTCAGAGAGTTGGGCTGAAACTTGCAAAATCAGTTAAAAAAGCGCAGTGGAAAATTTCAACAAGTGCGCTTCAAATTTTATCACCATTCGTTGTTAAAAATATAATTGAACTTCAAAACGAAAATCAAGCACGCATCTTCATAAATGGCGGGGTTGTCAAAAACCCAGATTTGAACTTTAGACCTGGCACATATACAGCCGTAAATTTTGACGGAATAACGCTCGGTTGCGGGCTCGTGACAAAGGAAGGATTGAAAAGTCAAATTCCAAAAGGAAGACGAACCGTGGAGGTTGAGGTGATGTGAAATGGATGAGTTAATTTATGGACATAACCAAGAGAAAAACATAGTTGCGGTTCAACAGTTTGATGAATCAACCGTCCGAATTTACATAAGGGAAAAAGACACCGTAAGAGAGGAAATAAGAAAATTTTATCCATTCTTTTTCTTAAGCGATAAATCTTATATTGAGGGGTTTAACAAAAAATTTTGGCTTAAAAAACTTGCCGGTAACAACTTCTATCAATACGCCTGTGCCTTTGAAGATTTAACCGATATGTGGAATGCGATAAGATACATTTTGCGAAATTACAGCAATAAACATATGATAAAGGTTGAATCATATATAGATACGGATATAATTTACCTTCGTCCCGACCCAGTTCATCAATTTTTGCTTCAAACTGGAATCACCCTTTTCAAAGGGATGGAATTTAATGATGTGTATCGGATTCAACTTGACATTGAGACATACTCAAAGCATAGATTCAGTAATCCAGAAAGAATTGAAGATAGAATCATTCTCATTTCATTAACTGATAACAGAGGATGGGAATATATAATTGACGGTCGCAAAAAATCAGAAAGACAGATGTTAATTGAACTTGTAGAGATAATACGCAAGAAAGACCCTGACATCATTGAGGGGCATAACATTTTGAACTTTGACTTGCCTTATCTCATAAAAAGAGCGGAATTAAATGAAGTTGATCTTTCAATCGGAAGAGATGGAAGCAAACCCAAAATAACAACAACGACCTATGACCGTGAAACGGTTTTTACAGGAATTGAAATTTATGGAAGACATATAATTGATACACTTATCCTTGTTCAATTGTATGATTTTGTAAAGCGTGAGTTTGAAAGTTATTCACTCAAATATGTTTCAAAGTATTTTGGCATTACATCCGAAGATAGAATTTACATCCCTGGAGAAAAAATTGCGTGGTATTGGGATAATGACCCAGATAGTTTAGTAAAATACGCTCTTCAAGATGCGCACGAAACAAGAAAACTTTCTGAACTTCTCACACCCCCATATTTTTACCTTACTCAGATGTTGCCATTTTCTTTTTGGCAAGTAATAAAATCTGGCTCCTCATCAAAAATTGAATCATTACTTGTTAGGGCTTATTTGAAGAGACGACATTCAATCCCCAAGCCTGATACGGGATTTCAAACCACAGGTGGTTACACGGATATATTTTATACTGGGGTATTTGAAAATGTAGCCCATGCGGATATTGAATCGCTTTATCCATCAATCATGATAAAGTTTAAAATTGCCCCACAAAAAGATGAACTTGGGATTTTCCTTCAAATGCTTGAAAGTTTGACAAAGATGCGCCTTGAGGCAAAGCACAAGATGAAAAACGCAACGACACCTGAAGAAAAATCAAAATATGACGCGGTACAATCCGCATTTAAAATTTTAATTAATTCATTTTACGGCTATCTTGGATATAGCAGAGCTATTTTCAATGATTACGAAAGCGCCGATAAAGTAACCACAACTGGGCAGAAAATTTTGAAAAAACTTATACTTGAAATAACAAATAGAGGTGGGAAGGTTATAGAAGCAGATACGGATGGGATTTACTTTATCCCGCCTGAGGAATTTAGCACAGATGAAGAAAAAGTTAAAGAATTTGTCAAAGATATCGCTTCAACCTTACCTGAAGGAATAAACCTTGCCTTCAACGGTATTTACAAAAAAATGCTAAGTTATAAAAAGAAAAATTATGCCCTGCTTGACAAGAACGGAAACATAGAAATTAAGGGTGCTTCACTTATCTCAAGGGGAATGGAACCATTTGCAAGAAAGTATATAAGTGAATGTGTCAAATTTTTACTTAACAATGAAATTGAAAAAATCCATGAACTTTATAAATCCCTCTTTAAATCAATCGCCGAAAGAAAAATTGATATTTATGAGCTTGCGAAAACAGAAACATTGCGGGAACGACTTGATAGATACCAAGAACTCGTTAGACTTGGGAAAAGGAATAGAAGTGCAGCTTACGAGCTTGCCATTGCAAGTGGGCGAAATTACAGACAGGGGGATAAGATAACTTATTACATCACTGGCTCAAGTCCCGATGTTCGGTCATTTGAAAATTGTAAACTTGTTGATGATTGGAATCCATTAAGAAGAGATGAAAATGTTCAATATTACCTCTTTAAATTGAATGATTACACAAGAAGATTTGAAGTCTTCTTCAAACCAGAGGATTTTAAAAAAATTTTTTCATTAAAGGATGGGCTAAATTTTGACGATGTGCAGATAGTGACCAGAAAAATTTCAAGGGAAATTGATTTTGATTAAGCGACTTTTTGCTTCTTGTTTTTTTCAAACCATTCTTTAATAAAATTAACGATCTCTGTTGTCAGAGTCCCAGGTGTAAAAATTTCAGCAACACCCATCTCTTTGAGCTTTGGTATATCTTCATCTGGTATTATCCCCCCACCAATTAAAAGGACATCATCAAGACCCTTCTCCTTCATCAATTTTATTATTTTAGGAAAAATCGTCATATGCGCCCCGCTCAAAATACTAATGCCGATAACATCAACATCTTCCTGAATCGCAGCCGAGACTATCATCTCAGGTGTTTGCCTCAATCCTGTATAAATAACCTCCATTCCAGCATCTCTCAACGCAGCTGCTACAACCTTAGCCCCTCTATCGTGACCATCAAGCCCTGCTTTTGCAATCAATACTCTTATCTTTCTCTCCATTTTCTCTTCGGTGGTTTTGTTTTTCAGCTTGCAATAACAATTTAAAAAACAAGCTTGATTTTTTCAAACCTTGAAAATTTAATCATGCTGAATGAAAACGAATTACAAATTTATTTCCAACTTGTTCAGAAGGCTCAACAATGATATGACCACCGTTCAATTCAATAATCCTCTGAAAAATTTTCAAGGCAAAAAGATTATAACTGGGTTTATATTCAGAAAAAAGGTATGGGCTAAACAAAGTTTTGGCAGATTCAATTGTCAACTTTTTTGCTTCATCACGAATTCCTACAAAAACAAATTTACCATCACTCCCCGCCCTTGTAACTTGAGAGATATGGATTTTTCCATTAAATGACATTGCCTCCGCTATCGCCTCAAAAAAAGTTAAAAACCCTATCTCAATCCAGTTCTCGTTTCCCTTTACGAGCGAATCCCTCCCAAAACTAAACTCAAAATTCACACCAGAAAATTTTTCCCTTATTTGCTCTGCAACTTTCTTAAGCAATAAGTTAATATCAAAAACTTTGATCTCAATCTCCTCAACCCCAGCTGAAATATCGTTAAGCCGTATAAAATATCCCGAAAGCTCAAACCATTTTCTCATTCTATTATAGTTCTCACGCAGGATATTTTTCATCTCCTCCCCGATTTCTTCACCTTCCAATATCATTTCAATAATTCCCCTTATAGATGAAAAGAGCTCTTTCACTTCACTTATAAAGAATTTTTCCGTCATCAATTGAACTTTTTTCGCTTCATTTTCAAGCGAACGCATTCTTAAAACAGATTTTACACGAGCGACAAGTTCCGTGAACCTTATTGGCTTATAAAGATATTCAACAGCACCGAGGTTAAAGCCACGCTCAAGATTTTCCTCGTCAACATATTGCCCAGTTAGAATTATAACAGGAATTTCTCTTGTGATGGGATTTTGCTTAAGTTTGAAAAGAGCAGTGAATCCATCCATAACGGGCATGCTTATATCAAGAAGTATAAGCTCTGGTTTTTTCTCCTGAGCAAGGGTTAACCCCGCAAGTCCATTATCTGCTGTTATGACATCATACCCCTCACTTTCAAGTGCATTTTTAAGTGTTTCTCTTAGTTCCTTTTCATCATCAACTATAAGGATTGCCATTTTTAAAATTTTATTTTGTTTGGGAAGAAACGGTTTGTTCCTGTGCCGTTCCCACTCCCGCCGTTTCTTCCCCGATGACAAGTTTCTCCTCAAACTCTTTAACTTCCATCAGAAGATTCTCTATTCTCCTGCATCCCTGTTCTATTGCCTTAACATCTCTCAATGTCTCATTATCATATGGAAATCTTCTCTCTATCCTCGCAGAAGCGCTCATTATTATGGTCAGCGGATTGTAAATCAAATCCCTCAAAGAGAAGGTAAAATCCTTCACTGCTTTTAACCTTGCAATTTGAGTTTCATACTGTTTAATCTGTTCCATCCTCATTTTTTCCTCTCTGTGTCTCTGCTCCTGCAAATTAACAAGATTCACAAATAAATAAGATAATCCCCATATCCATAACAGCGAATCAAAATGAGTGAATATATCGGAAACCGATACTATCCCCTCTTTTATCCTTTTAAAAAGATCAAGTGTCGTGAAAAGGTAATAAAGGTAAATTATAACGGCTGAAAAAAGCGCGGGATGTTTCAATATAAACCCTTCTACAAACTCACGCCATATTTTTTTCATCTCTTAAACCTCCGTTTGATTTTTAGAACTAACGAGCGGAATTTCAACCCTAAAACTTATTTCCTTGTCAATCTTCCTATCATGCTCTTTAATTTTTTGCAACATATCAATTCAAGGATCTACTGTTAATGTAAATTATTTTTTCGTCAAGGTCAAGTGAAATTGAGAACTTCCTCAACTCCAAAAGCATTAAAACTAAAGGAAAATTAAGAAAATTTAACTTAACATTCAATCTTTTTGGGCTTTGGAATTGAAAAAGTTAGGGGTTAAATTTTAAAAAAGAAAACATAGAGATTTAAAAAATCTGACAAGGTTGAAACTAAACTTCAAAACTATAAGATGTCTTTTGAACTTTTCATTACAAAAAGATATATCAAATCAACACGGATAACGGGCTTTATTTCACTAATCACTTTGATTTCAATTGTCGGGGTAATGCTTGGGACATCTGCTTTGATAATTGCAATTTCAATTTCAAACGGTTTTGAAAGAGAACTGAAAGAAAAAGTAATAGGTTTCACATCCCACATCCAAGTTTCAAAATTTGATGTGAGATATTTTGATAAGGACGACTGGCAAAGTTTTGAAAAGATAAAGATGATCCCAAATGTCAACGCAGTTTCTCCTTTCGCAGGTAGAGAAGCAATGATAAGATCAAAATATGGAATTGAAGGGGTTTATTTAAAGGGGATTTTACCTGAATATGATTTTTCAATAATAAAAAGAAGCATAATTGAGGGTGAATATAATTTTAACGAAAGCGACGGCATACCGAAAATAATAATTGGGAAAAAACTTGCTAATAAGCTCGGAGTTGAATTAGGTGATAAGGTTATAATTCTTGCAATTGACCCCGACAATCCTTATTTTTCCGCTCCAAGAATTGAACAATTTAAAGTTTCTGGAATTTATGAAACAGGGATGGCTGAATATGACGATATTTTCGTTTATGTTTTACTTAAACATGCGCAGTATTTGTTTGACCTTGGGAATAAGGTCAGCGGTTTTGATGTGATGGTTAAAAATGTTGATTTTATTAACGAAACAGCCATTTCAATTCAAGATAATCTTGGTTATCCATACTACGCAAGGACAATGTATCAAATGTATAGAAATCTTTTCGCTTGGCTTGAACTTCAAAAGAAACCCGTTCCAATTGTCCTTGGGTTGATAATAATTGTTGCGGTTTTCAATATAATTGGGACTCTTCTGATGATGGTTCTTGAAAAAATGAAAGAAATAGGTATTTTAAAGTCAATGGGGGTGAATTCAAAAGGTATAATGAAAATTTTCGTTTATCAGGGTATGTTTATTGGAATTGTTGGGACAACGCTTGGTAATATTCTGGCGTATATTTTATGTTCAATTCAATTGAAATATAAACCTTTATCTCTCCCTGAAGATATTTATTTTATGAATTCTGTGCCTATTTTACTTCAATTTGAAACTTTCACAATTGTATCCATTGCTTCACTTATTCTTTGCTTTTTTGCGACGCTTATACCTTCAATGATAGCCTCACGAATTCAACCAGTTGAAGCAATAAGATTTGCGTAAAATTTGAAACTTTCCCTAAAACTGATTAATTTTTGATAAAAAACTCTTCAAGGCTTTGAAGCAAACGCTGAAAATAATTTGGAGACATGAGCTATTCAGGATTTTATTTTTGATAACTTTGACATTGTTTTTCACTTCATCAATAATTTATCTTATTGAGAGATCAAAAAATGAGCAGTTTTCCTCAATTTTTGATGGTTTATGGTGGGCAATTGTTACAATGACCACGGTTGGATATGGTGATAAAGTTCCAGCGACAGCACTTGGAAAGCTCATTGGATTTGTTGTGATGTTTTCAGGGGTTATTTTGGTTTCAATGTTTACCGCAACAATATCATCAATTTTTGTCACAAAGAAAATAAAAGAAAGAGAGGGACTTGAAAAAGTGAATGCCTTGGGACATATTGTGATTTGTGGATGGAATAAAGATACCGAAAGGATGATAAAAGCCCTTGACAATCTCGGGAAAAAAAGAAAAATTCAAATTGTGCTTATCAACAACTTACCGCCTGAAAAAGTTGAACAATTGAAGAACACATATAGAAACATTGAAATAAACTTCGTTCGTGGCGATTTTACACGTGAATCAATTCTTGAAAAAGCCAACATAAAACAGGCGAAAGAAGTTGTAATACTGCCTGATGAGACACTTTCACCCCTTCCATCGGATGAAAAAACACTAATAGCCACGCTCAACATAAAATCGTTAAATCCAAAAGCGAAAGTTTATGCTCATATAATTGACAGAGACAACGCTGGCAACCTCAAGAGAGCGAACGCAGATGAAATAATTATAAGCAATGAATATCTCCCATCGCTAATTGCAGATCAAATTGTTTCACCTGGGGTTGTCCAAATTTTATCTTTGTTATTCAATGAAGATTCAACCATAAGGATATTTCGTATGAAGATTCCACCGAGGTTCATCGGGAAAAATTATCTTGAGCTTTTCAATTATCTCAAAACGGAGAAAAATTATCTTTTACTCGGGTTTATCTCAGATGAGGAAGGGATAACGCTTGAAAACATCCTATCACATGATTACACGGAGATTGATGCATTTATTGAGAAAAAACTCAAAGAGGCTGGACTAAGTATAAAATCATCTTACATCAAATTGAATCTAAATCCACCGCTTGATTATATTATCAGTGAAAAAGACGATGCGGTTGTGCTCGGCAATATAACTGAATAAACAAGAATGGAAATTGAAAAAGAAACACTAAAGAAAATACCGCTTTTTAACGGACTCAAGGAAGAACACTTTGAACTTTTAAAACAAATAATTCGCATCAGAGAATTTGATGAGGGAACGGTTGTGATAAAGGAAGGTGAAAGTGGAGAAGAGATTTACATTTTGCTTGAGGGGGAGGTTGAGGTATCAAAATCACTTGTCCTTAAGCTCCCTGGCTATGAGCTTGGACAAAAGGAAAAGTCGCTTACAAGACTTACCTCTGCTACATTTCCATTTTTCGGTGAGATGGTTTTATTCAATGATAAAGCTGAAAGGACCGCGACAGTGGTAGCAGTCAAACATTGTAAATTTGGAATTATTTACAAAAGCGAATTTATAAAACTTGCTGAGTCAAATAGTGAAATAGGTTATATCCTATACAAAAACATTGCAAATGTCCTTGCGGAGAGATTGAGAAAAGCAAACAATGACATTTTAAAATTAACAACCGCATTAACTCTGATTTTGAGCAAATAAAAGTGAAAAAAATTATGCTTGAATTTAAAAATAAATTAGATGCGAAGAAATACGGACTTGACCCCGACAAAATAGCGATGAAAATCAACGCTCAAAAAAACATAGAACTTCTTGGAAACGATTTGACATTTATAGGTGTAAGAGAAAAAGAAAGAACAAAACATGTTCATCGTTTACATCCTTATCTTGGCAAATTCATCCCTCAACTTGTGGAAGTTTTTCTTAAAAAATTTTTCAAACCCGGACAAACTGTCTTAGATCCGTTTTCTGGTTCGGGTACAACCCTTATTGAAGCAAATGTTCTTGGAATAAATTCAGTGGGGATAGAGCGATCTTACTTCAATGTTCTGATACAACAGGTTAAAACGAGGAAGTATAATTTAGAAGAGGTAGAACATGAGATAAAAGATGCCTTAAAAAGACTACAAAGGTTTTCGCTTGAGTTACAGAAAGACGATCAAACACTTTTTAAGACCGCTTTCCCGAGATTTGAAACGGATAACGAGTATTTAAAAATGTGGTTCTCAGAAAGGGCTCTTCAAGAAATACTATTTTACAAGTCTATTATAAAGGATTATAAGAATCAAGATGTGCTTATGATTATCCTATCAAGATCTGCAAGGTCTGCGAGATTAGTGCCTCATTATGATTTGGCTCGACCAAAAGAACCTGTTAGAGAAAGATATTGGTGCATAAAACATAAAAGATATTGCGAACCAATAAATGAGGCGTTTAAGTTTATAAAAAAGTATAGCTATGATACTATAAAAAGGCTTAAAGAATTTGATAAGATAAGAACTGATGCTTTCATTAAAATAATTCAAGGTGACGCAAGGTATGTAAAATTGCCTGAAGAAATAAAAATAGATGGGGTTTTCACTTCACCTCCATATGTCGGACTTATTGATTACCATGAGCAACATAGATATGCTTATGAGCTTTTTAACTTCCCGAGGTATGACGATCTTGAGATAGGACCTGCATTTAAAGGACAAAGCGAGCAAGCAAGAAAAGAATATGTGGAAAGCATGATCAGTGTGTTTAAAAACATATCACAAAATCTTGAAAAAGGCGCCCCCATATTTATAGTGGCTAATGATAAATTCCAACTGTTTCCCGAAATTGGGCTAAAGTCTGATCTTGAGCTTGCAGAAGTATTCCATAGACCAGTTCTTATGCGCACCGAAAGGGACAATGCTGAATTTTTTGAATCTATATTTTATTTCAGGAAAAAATGAAAATCGGGACAAAGGAAGAAATAAAAAATCTTTTACTTGATGTGGTTAGGCGAAAACTCTATGAATACAAACCAGAAACAGAGCATATGCCTTTTCATTATAGATTACTCGGGAAAGATAGGTATGCCATGTTTTCGTTTATCCAATCAATGAACACAACTTTTGGCATCTCTATATGGGAACAAGTTGCTGTTATTTTAGCTAAAGGTGCTGGTTACCATGCAGAAAGGCAATACAAATTGCTCGGTGAGATAGATAGAAAAACCGAAAAAATCATAAATGAAATTCACTATAGATTAAGAAAAGGAGAAATACCCGCAAATAAGAAAAGTCAGACAGAAAAAATCAGAAAAAATATAAAGAAAGGGCAACCTAAAGAGGATCCAGATTCCACAGTGGATTTGTTTGTGAAAATTAGAGATGAGGAAAATTATTTTGATATTACCAGCGCCAAACCAAACATAAAAGAGTTTGTATCACTAAAACTCAAGCTTCTCAGATGGACTGCCTTAAGGTTAAGTCAGGATAAAAATGCTAATGTCTCTACAAGATTAGCAATACCTTATAACCCATATCATCCGCAACCTTATGAAAGATGGACATTAAAAGGTTTATATGATTTAGAAAATGGAGAGGTATTGGTTGGAGAAGAATTTTGGAATTTCATCGCGGGTAGCAACATATATAACGATTTGCTTGATGTATTCCAGGAAGCCGGAGAAATTCTAAGGGATGAAATTGACGAAAAGTTTAAGGGATTGAAATAGTATTAAAAATAAAACACGAAAAAATCCAAATATGTCAAAGCGTGAACTTGCTAAAGCATATAACCCACATGAGGTTGAGGACAAATGGTATGAATACTGGATGAAAAACGGATATTTTTACGCAAAAGTTAACCCTGAGAAAAAACCTTATACAATTGTAATGCCTCCACCAAATATAACTGGAATGTTAACTCTTGGACATGTTTTAAATAATACAATTCAAGATATTTACATCAGATGGAAAAGGATGCAAGGATTTGAAGCTTGCTGGATACCTGGAACTGACCACGCTGGGATAGCAACTCAAAATGTTGTTGAAAAAGCCCTCGCGAAAGAAGGATTGCGAAGAGAGGACCTCGGAAGAGAAAAATTTTTAGAAAGGGTATGGAAATGGAAAGAAGAATACGGAAACACAATAATAAAACAACTGAAAAAACTTGGTGTATCATGCGACTGGAAAAGAGAAAGATTTACAATGGATGAGGGACTTTCAAATGCTGTTAAAGAAGTCTTCATCAGACTTTATGAAAAAGGTTTAATTTACAGGGGGAAATACATAGTTAACTGGTGTCCAAGATGTCATACAGCTCTCGCTGATGACGAAGTTGAATATAAAGAGCAAGTCGGGAAACTTTGGTATATAAAATATCCAATTGAAAATTCAAACGATTTCATAGTTGTTGCAACCACGAGACCTGAAACAATGCTTGGCGATACCGCGGTTGCCGTAAATCCGAAAGATGAAAGATACAAACATCTTATCGGCAAATATGCTATCCTACCACTTGTAGGTAGAAAACTCCCCGTAATTGCCGATGAAATCGTTGATATGGAATTTGGAACCGGAGCAGTAAAAGTCACACCAGCTCATGACCCCAATGATTATCTAATGGCAACGAAACATGACCTTGCTTTAGTTGTTGCGATGGATACATACGCAAGAATGAATGAAAATGTCCCAGAAAAATATCGCGGGCTTGATAGATATGAAGCAAGACGAGAAGTTGTAAAAGACCTTGAAAAACAAGGATATCTTGTAAAAGTTGAAGATTACACCCACGCTGTTGGAAGATGCTACCGGTGTGATACCATCATTGAACCATATTTATCGGACCAGTGGTTTGTCAAAATGAAACCGCTGGCTGAAAAGGCTCTACAGGTTGTGCTTGATGGAAAAATTAAATTTTACCCTGAGAGATGGATAAAAGTTTATGAACATTGGATGAGAAATGTGCGAGATTGGTGTATATCAAGACAGATTTGGTGGGGTCATAGAATCCCTGTTTATTACTGCGATGATTGCGGTGAAATTATGGTTGAGAGAGAAGAACCTAAAAAATGTAAAAAATGCGAAAGCACCAAGATAAGACAAGATGAAGATGTCCTTGATACCTGGTTTAGCTCCTGGCTTTGGCCATTTTCAACATTGAACTGGCCCGAGGATAATCCCGATTTGAGATATTTCTATCCAACGGATCTACTTGTCACAGGACCTGATATAATATTTTTCTGGGTTGCAAGGATGATAATGGCTGGACTTGAATTTATGGGTGAAATCCCATTTAAAGAAGTTTACTTCACGAGCATAATTCGTGATGAATTTGGAAGAAAGATGTCAAAATCTCTTGGTAATTCCCCAGACCCTCTGGATGTGATAAAAGAATACGGAGCAGATGCACTTAGATTTACAATTGTATTCCTCGCCCCACTTGGTCAAGACATACTTTTCTCAACAAAAAAATGTGAAATAGGTAGAAACTTCGCAAATAAAATCTGGAATGCAGGAAGATTTTTAATAATTAATTCTGAAGGAATTGAGATAAGAGATGAATTGAAATTTGAATACCTTGATCTTGCAGATAGATGGATTCTAAGCGAACTCAACAAAACGATAAATGAACTAAACCGTGCTCTTGAAACCTACAGAATAAACGACGCTACAAGGATAATCTACGACTTCCTATGGCATGATTTCTGCGATTGGTATCTTGAAATCATAAAGGAAAGGATTTACTCGCCCGAATCAGAGGAAGAAAAAATTTCCGTATTAAGCAGAGCAATTTACATATTTGAAACAGCATTGAAACTCTTGCATCCGTTTATGCCTTTCATCACAGAAGAGATTTGGCAAAATCTTCGGGAGAGAAAAGAAGGTGAAAGCATAATGATTGAATCATTCCCCGTTGCAGACGAGAAGTGGATTGATGAAGCGATCTCAAAAAACATGAAATTCGTCCAAGATGTGATCATCGCCATAAGATCAATTCGTGGCGAAATGAACATTCCACATACAAAACTTTGTGATGTTATAATAAATATCTCAAACGATGAAAGAAAGAATTTGATAAATGATTACATCACATATATGAAACGACTTGCAAAAGTTCAAAATGTTACCGTGGGTTCAGGCATTAAAAGACCAAAATTTTCCGCAAGCGCTATCGTCCTTGGAGACGAAATTTTTATCCCCCTTGAGGGCTTGATTGATCTTGAAGTTGAAAGAAAACGCCTTGAAAAGGAAATAAGAAGATATGAGACGATGCTTATTGAAACCGAAAAGAAACTCAACGATCAAAACTTTATAAGCCGTGCCCCTGCTGATGTAATTGAAAAGGAGAAGCAAAAGTATGAAAACTTCAAACTTACACTTGAAAAACTTCGCCAGAACTACGCTTATCTTGTTGAATAATTTCATGAAATTCTTTAATTTTTAAAAAATTCAACAAAGTTTTCAAAATGGATAGAGAATATCTTGAGAGGATAATTGAAGAGCTTTTACTTGAAGTAAAGAAAAATTATCCTGCCCCTGAGATTCCAGGGGGAGTTTGTGATCCAAGGGAACCCTGCGCAGGTTGTGGCTATTGTGTAGTTCATAAGAAAGAATCTGTTGAAAATATAATTTCAAACGGTGCCGAAAGAATAAGCGCAACGCTTGGGGTAACAGACCAAGGACCAATTGATGACAATATCGCCAGAATGATTGACCACACACTT
>NZ_CZVH01000066.1:0-11204 GCF_001458555.1 Candidatus Kryptobacter tengchongensis
AAAGCAAGACAAATATAAAAGGACAGTTGCCAAGCGAACTTACGTTAAAGGCTAATTTGTTTCGCATATCGTGATCATTCGTTTTTGCTTTTAAGTTAAAGCATGTTAATTCAAAGAATAAAAAACCTTTAACGAAGTCGCAAAGGCAACTGTCCTTAATTTTTCAATCTACCTCAATATAATCAATCAAAAAATCAAAGTCAAGTTTTTCAAAAGCATAGGAGCATCTAATAGGTAATTAGGAATTAACACTGAAAAATCTTGAACTCCTAAATTTACGATTCCATTAGCCAAGATACTTCCTGAATTTAAAAACACTGAAACTGAATATGAAAACTCCAAACCCAAGAAGAATTAAAATTTGTGGATACAGAACTTCAATACCTGCCCCTCTAAGAAAAATTCCACGAAGTATGATCAAAAAGTATTTCAAGGGAATGAAATTGGTAATAAACTTTATCACGGGTGGCATACTTTCAACTGGGAAAACGAAGCCAGACAAAACTATATTTGGCATTGCAAAGAAATACGCAGTCATCAACGCTTGTTGCTGCGTTTTTGATATCACAGATGAGAAAATCCCAAGACCAAGTGTGGTCAAGAGGAAAACAAAAGTTGAAACAAACAACAAAAAAACATCACCTCGCAATGGAACCCGAAACCAGAATTTGCCAACGAGTATAACCGCAATCGCGTCAAATAAACCTATCAAAATAAAGGGTAAAATCTTTCCAAGCAATAATTCATAAGTTTTAATCGGTGTGACAAGCAAGAGTTCTACAGTTCCCTGTTCTTTTTCTCTAACCATTGTCATTGAGGTCATTATCAATGTCACTGTTATAAGTATCATCCCTATTAACCCGGGAACCATAAAAGATGTTGATCTTATTTCAGGATTAAACCATATTCTTACCTCAGGCTCGCATAGCGGAATAAATTTAATTCCAAAATTTGAAAGTTTATTTTCAACAATTGATATGAATTTATCCATTATAACGCTTGACATGAAACCCATTGCAATTGTTGCGGAGTTTGAATTTGTTCCATCAATTATAATTGGAAGTTCAAATTTCTCTGATTTAATTATGCTTTTTTCAAAGCCATTTTTGAAGATAACAACCACATCCGCTTTCCCCTTCTTAAGAACCTCGTCAATTTGTTTTAAATTCTCCAAGTATAACGCAATATCAAATGTTTCACTTGAATTAAGAGCATCTTCTATTGTTCGGGTAAGTTTACTTCTATCCTCATCTAAAATAGCAATCCGCACATTTTTAACCTCAAATGTTGCGGCATAACCAAGTATAAGAAGTTGAAGCACTGGTGCAACTATCATTATTCCCACAAGAAGACGATTTCTGCGAATTTGTGATATCTCTTTCCTAAAAATGGTAAAAATTCTAAACATTAAATTTCACGCATTAATTTTTTCAATCTCACCGCCGATGCAATAAAGGTCAATGACATGAAAAAGCATAAAATCAAGGTGCTAAAAATATGTTCTTTAATCCCATTTCCTTTCAAAATGATGCCACGAATTATTTCAAGATAATATCTTGCGGGGATAAAACAGGAAATTAACCTCAACAGGAAAGGCATATTTCTCACAGGGAAAACAAAATCAGATAAAACGAAAGTTGGCACAACCGTTGATATAAAAGCAAGAGCCATTGTTGATTGCTGGGTTTTTGCAACAGTTGAAATTATCAACCCAAGGTTCAACCCGCATAAAATAAAAACTATAGTTACCAAAAAAAGTAAAGCTATACTTCCCTTTACTTTAAGATTAAACAAAACAATTCCCGCAAAGAGAATTAAAACCGAATCAAAAAATGCAAGTATTGCATATGGAATTGTTTTACCCGTAATGATAAAAAACGGATTTAACGGAGTGGATATCAATTTCTCAAAAGAGCCAAGCTCTCTTTCACGCGAAATTGAGAGCGAACTCATCAAAACGGTCATTATCATCATTATTAAGCCCATTAAGCCAGGGATAAAGAAATTAACGCTTTTAAGTTCTGGGTTGAACCATATGCGTGGTTTCAAGTCAACAACTGGCATCATCTTACCAGTTTTTTTGAAAATAAAACTTTGCACAATATCCCCCGAAAAGCCCTGAATTATTTGCCGAACATACCCAAGAACAACATTTGCAGTATTTGCATCGCTTCCGTCAATTATAATTTGAATTTTTGCAGGTCTACCTAAACCAATCTGAGCAGAAAAACCCAACGGAATCACAACCCCAACTTTCGCTTTACCCGAGATCAAAAAATTATCAATTTCATTAATATCTTCAACTTCACTGTAAAGGTTAAAAAATCCAGAGGAAGTAAACCTATCAATAAATCTCCTGCTAAATTGAGTTTTATCAAGGTCACAGACGACGAGACTGGCATTTTTAACATCCATTGTAACCCCATATCCAAAGACGATGAGCAGAAAAAGCGGAATAAAGATGATTATTATAATGCTTCTTGGGTCACGAATCAATTGAATAAATTCTTTTAAAACGATGCTAAGAAGAGCTGTAGTTTTTATTTTTTGTGAGAGCAATGAAAACATCTTCAATTGAGGGTTGAATTACTTCAACTTTCTTAAAGTTCAAATTTTTTCTTTTTAAAAAGTTTTCTATCTCAAAAATCTTCTCAGTCGCATTTTGAACGACGATGTGAATTGAATCGCCAAAGATACCTATATCTTCAATGAAATCAAGAGTTGAGAGAGCACTGTAGCAAAGCGTTAAGTTTTCGGGGATGATATTTATAACCTCGCCGTGCATGTATTTTTGTTTTATTTCAGTTGGCGAGTCAATAGCAAGTATCTTCCCTTGAGAAATGAAAGCGATTTTATTACATCTTTCTGCCTCATCCATATAATGTGTTGTCACAATAACCGTCTTACCTTTTGCGGAAAGAGAATATACAAGATCCCAAAACTGTCTTCTTGAGACAGGGTCAACCCCTGATGTCGGTTCATCAAGGAAAACAATTTTTGGCTCATGGACAATTGCAGTCGCAAATGATAACCTCTGCCTCCAACCTCCGGATAGATGCATCGCAAGTGTCTTCCTGTACTTTTGGAATGAAAGATGCTCAATTATCTCTTCAGTTCTTTGCCTTGCAAGTTTTTTATCATTGAGGTAGACGCCAGCATAGAAACTTATATTTTCCTCAACGGTTAAATCATCATAAAGCCCAAATCTTTGAGACATATAACCAATTATTTTCTTGATCTTTTCAGGTTCCTTAACTATTGAAAACCCACCTACGGTTGCACTTCCAGAGGTTGGGCGAAGCAACCCACAAAGGAGACGAACAAGCGTTGATTTACCAGCGCCATTTGGACCAAGGAGACCAAAAATTTCACCCTGTTCAACCTTTAAATTAACAGAATCAACAGCGATAAGATCACCAAATTTCTTTGTAAGTTCAAATGTTTCAACATCAAACATTCCCATCACCTCCGTTTTATTATTTCAACATCTGCTGGCATCCCTGGTTTAAAAATCCCATCTTCGTTTTTAATTTTAACTTTAACTGCATAAACGAGTTTAACTCTTTCATCTTTCGTTTGAACATTTTTCGGAGTAAATTCAGCCTTTGGTGAGATGAAAACTATAACACCCTTGAAAATTTTACCTGGGTGAGAATCAACCTTAACATTAACTGAATCACCAACTTTAATCAATCCAATTTCCCTTTCTGGCACATAAATTCTTACATAAACTTCATCAAGCCCAGCAATTTTAGCAATCGGAGTTCCAGGTGAAGCAAATTCACCCACCTCAACAAATTTTTCAAGAACAAAACCAGGAATAGGGGAAACAATTTTTGATCTTTTCAATTGGATCTCCATGCTTTTTAATTGAGCAATTGCCCTATTGTAATTTGAAAATGCTATTTTTATTTCCTCCTCTCTTGGTCCTTTTTTCAAAATTTCAAGTCTTTTCTTTGCTTCTTCATACTGAGTTTTGCTTGCTTCGTAAATTGTTTTAATATTGTCAAATTGTTCCTGAGTTATAATTCCATCTTCATACAAGCTTTTAGTTCGTTCAAGTTGCTTTTGCGCGTTTTCAAAATTAACCCTTGAACGATTTACAATTTCCTCCATCGCTTCAATTTCTTCACTTCTTGCCCCCTTCAACAAGAGCCGATACTGTAAAAAAAGCGCCTCTGCCTGTGCTTTTGCCTCAACATATCTTTGATAAACTAATTCAGTATCAACCTGACAAAGCACAAAGCCACTATCAACCCTTTCTCCCTCATCAAAGTTAAGTTTAATGATTTTTCCACCGACTTCTGAGCTTACCACTACTTCCCTTGCTTCAACCGTTCCGCTTGTCTCAAAACTCCCCGAGTTTTCGTTGTTTGAGCAGGACATAAGAAGAGTTAAAATCAAAGTTAAAATTAAGTGCTTTTGCATCGCCCATGTGAAAGTTATTTAGTTAAAAGTAGAGATAATAAAATTCAAGTCCTGGTTTTATCCTCAAAGTTGGCGCTGGAAGATGAATGTAATTTAAGGTGCGAATAACACGGTTTAAAATATCAATCTTCGTATCAATTTTTAAGAGATTAAAATCAATCGCAATGTAAAGTTCAGAATAACCCCTTCCTGCATAATTTATGTTTTTTACACTGTATCCGATCGCAAGGTTGATAAAATCCGGGATGAATTTTTCAATTTTATGGGGCAATAATTTTTGAAATTCAAAACTCGCCCAGAAGGTCATTCCTTCATAATCGGTATGAAACTGCTTTTTATAAAGCGCATCTTTCAAACTTCCAACCCGTAAATAGTCAAGCCATGTATAACCAGACGGGGTATAGCTGAATTTAAAAGTTATTGAATTAAGCCCTGGGAAATATTCCTGGGCCACAGGGAAAAAAGCTCCGAAAACATCTAAAACCGCATCACTTGGGCTAAATCCCCAGCGTGTTGTGAATCCGTCTGTAAGCTCAACAACCCCAACTTCATATATAACGCTTATTCCAGCCCCAAGGAACGCAGATGTTTTTCCACTAAAACCGACCCATTTAAAAATACTTTTATAAACATCTGAAAGGACATAAGAAAAATAAAAATGCCCTGCTTTATCAGCTCGCAATAAATCATTCCAATCCTCACGCAAAGTAAATTTTTTCACCTTCGTTGGTTTCCACCATACCTGATTGAAATAATCATAAGTTAAAGCCCCAAACCCAGCAGTTCCAAGCACAACAATTCCAAGCTTGATCTTATTTACCCTCGTTCTCTCAATTACAATGCTTGACGAATCACCAAAGACATCGTTTCTTGCGCTTATAAAAAAGATAAACAAAAGCAAAAACTTTGACATCTGAGATATTTTTACATTTTTAAATTAGCTACCCAAAAATGGAACAAATAAACTTAACACAACCCATACAGCCCATGCACCAAATACAACTAAAAAAGATGATGTGTAATTCTTGTTAAATGCCTTCGCCATACCAACCGCAAAAACAGCAAGTTGCCAAATTGTGAAAATTTCAACTTTTGACGCAAGTATATATACTTTACTTGTAGAAACTTCCATAAAAATCGCGGGACTTGCACTCGCAAAAAACGAACCAGTTAAAAAAGCAAGAATTGTTGAAACGATAATCCCAACTGAAGATATTAAACTTGAAAGAGAGTAAATTGAGAAAATTGTCATGAATTCAACTTCACCTTTCAAAAACAATCTCCCAAGAAGAAAATATACAAGTGATACAATTAAAAATACAATTGGAACGCCAATCAAAACACCAACTGAGCTAAAAATTTGTTGTGCTCTGCCAAATTCAGCGATTCTTTCCTTTGCCACCTCAGCTTGTTCTTCGGTCATTTTACCTTCCTCAACAAGTTTGTCTATTCTTTGCTCTTGAAAGATCATCAATGAATCCTTTATTTTTTCATCATTAAATTTTAAAAAGTTTGATAAGATAGCAAGCACAACAAGCAGAACAATTGGAACAAGCCAGTCAATTACCCGAGGTTTTGCTTTAACAAGATTTTCAAAAACTTCACTTGGTGCTATAAATATCCCCGTTAATTTGTCAATGAAGGGAATTGGTTTAACTTCTTCTGCGAAACTTGATTCTTGATTAGGCTGGAAGTTTTCTGACATTGTCTTTCTCCTTAGATTATTTTTAAAAGTTTTTCAACTATTTCAACAGTTGATACGCCATCAGCCTCAGCATTAAAGTTTGTCACAAGGCGATGTCTTAAAACTGGCAATGCTACAGCTCTAACATCATCAATTGTTGGGGTAAATCTTCCATCTAATATAGCCCGAGCTTTCGCCCCAAGTATGAGATACTGCGAAGCCCTTGGACCCGCCCCCCAACTTATCCAATGCTTGATGAAATCTGGAGATCCATTCATGTTTGGTCTCGTTAATGTAACAAGCTTAACAGCATATTCAATCACATTATCTGCAACTGGAACCTTTCGCACAACTTCTTGAAGTTTCAAAATTTCAAGTTTGTTGAGGACTTTTTCAACCTCAGGTTGATACAAACTTGTCGTCTTACGGACTATTTCAATTTCCTCATCAAAACTTGGATAATCTATCCAGATATTAAACATAAATCTATCAAGTTGAGCTTCGGGGAGCGGATATGTCCCTTCCATTTCAATTGGATTTTGAGTCGCAAGGACAAAAAATGGCTGTTCAAGCTCATAAGTTTGCCCACCAGCTGTGACGCGGTATTCCTGCATTGCTTCAAGAAGTGCGGATTGCGTCTTTGGCGGTGTGCGATTTATTTCGTCAGCAAGAATTATATTTGCAAAAATTGGACCTTTGACAAACTTGAAGAACTTTTCACCTGTGCTTATATTTTCCTCAATTATCTCAGTCCCGGTTATATCACTTGGCATAAGGTCTGGCGTAAACTGAATTCGGCTAAATTTTAAATCAAGCGCCTGAGCAAGCGTTTTTATCAGCAATGTTTTGGCAAGCCCGGGAACCCCAACAAGAAGACAATGACCTCTGGCAAACAGGGCAATTAAAAGCTCTTCAATTATTTTGTCCTGTCCTACAATTACCTTAGATATTTGATTCTTTATTTTCTTATATGCCTCACTCAGTTCCTGAACGAGCTCAACATCAGTTTTTTCTCTTTGCACTTTTAAATGAAATTAAGTTTTAAATTTATTCAATTTTCCTCCCATCCGCATCATAAACAACCACAGGTCCAAATTTTTCAAGAACTGGTTTTATCTGCTTTGAATTGCCAGAAACAACAATTAAAACTTTGTCTGGATGTAGATATTTCTTTGCTGTCTCTTGAACATCTTTAGCTGTTACTTTTTTAACCTCCTCCCTAAACTTATCATAAAAATCCTTCGGCAAGCCATAAATTTCAATCGTCATAACTCTTGAAGCAACCTGAGCTGGGGTTTCAATCTGCAATGGGAACGAGCCAACGATGTAATCCTTCGCCATTTTCAGTTCATCCTCCGGGACGGGCTCATCAATAATTCTTTTCAGCTCTTTGAGTATTTCAGCAATAGATGAATCTGTGACCTCATTTCTCACATCCGTTGAAACAACAAATGGACCTGGATACAACCTTGCATCAAAAGAGCTGGAAGCACCATATGTATAACCATGAGTTTCTCTTAAGTTCATGTTTATCCTTGAATTGAAATATCCACCAAGCAAGGTGTTGAGCGTAAAAACCTTTGCATAATCCTTATTTTTTCTATCAATCCCGAGATGACCTATTCTTATCGCTGATTGAACTGCGCCGGGTTTATCAACTACAACAACTCTTGTTTGAGATACATTACTAACCACTGGGAATTTCCTGTGCGGATTTGGACCTTTCTTCCAAGCCCCAAAATATCTTTCAACAAGCGGAATAGCTTCGTTTGGGGTAATATCACCAGCAAAAATTATGAATGAATTATTCGGGATGAAATGTGTTTGATAAAACTTCACAATATCATCCCTTTTCATCTTTTGAATTGATTCCTCATTCCCTCCGCTTTCATTTCCATATGGATGTCCCGAGAAAAGTTCCTTAGAAAATCTCACTCCAGCAAGATACCCAGCCTCTGCTTTTGCTTGTTTTATTGATGCCAGACGTTGCGTTCTTATCCTCTCAAGTTCTTCATCAGGGAAAGTTGGATTTAAAACAACATCTTGAAGGATATCCATCCCAACTCCAAGATATTTCTTTAAAACGAGGACATTTACATTTGTTGCGTCCCATGAAGCGGTTGCATTTAGTGTTCCACCGACGAAATCAATTTCCTCAGCAATTTGAGTTGCGGTCCTTGTCTTTGTCCCCTTCGTTAAAAGCTCAGCTGTCATGCTCGCAAGCCCAGGGAGATTTTCATCATAAGTTGATCCACTTTTCACAACGAAGCTAATATAAACAATTGGTTGCTCATGATTTTCAATAACTATAACTTTAAGCCCATTTGGAAGTGTTTTCTCAAAATACGATGGAAATTTAACCTTGCTTTCAGGACCTGGTTTTGGTGGCTTTGTCCTGTCAACTTTTTCTTGTGAATTTGCAATTGTTGATAGAAGAAGTATCATCATGAAGAATGTCCAAATTTTTTTCAACATACCTTTTTCCTCCAAAGATTTTGTTATCTAAATTTAATTTACTTTCGGTAGATAATGCAAAATTACACGCCTTTTTGAATCAAGATATACCTGGGCAACTCTTTTTATATCTTCAACCGTCACACTTCTATATTTATCTATTTCTCTGTTTACCAAAGCAGGGTTTTTATAAAATGTGTAATAATGTGCTAAAAGGTCTGCCTTACCTTGAACCGTTTGCCTTGCCGAAACAAGCGCTGATTCAATCTTATTCTTTGCCTTTTCAAGTTCTTTTTCTTCAACGCCATAATTTTTTATTTTATCAATCTCCTCATCAATCACCTTTTCAAGCGTATCAGAACTAAATCCCGGATTCGCAATTGCGTAAATTAAAAACAAACCAGGATGTTCCCTTGAATCGGAATAGGTTTCAACTTCATTTGCTATTTTATCTTTGTAAACTAACCGTTGATATAACCTTGAACTCTCGCCGACCGAAAGTATATTTGAAAGCAACGCAAGAGCATATGAATCAGGATTTCCTTCTTCTGGGATTCTGTAACTCATAAAAACAGCAGGGAGTGGGGCATTTATATCTTCAACAACCTCACGAATTTCATTTTCAAGCGGCTCATCCTCTGGCGATGGATGTGGAATATTGTCTGGACCCTTCGGGATGTCAGCGAAGTATTTTTCAACGAGTTTTTTGGTTCTCTCTATATCTATATCCCCAGCTATTACAAGGACCGCGTTATTCGGGACATAAAATGTCTCATAAAATTCTTTAACATCATCCATACTTGCCTTGTCAAGGTGTTCTTGGTAACCGATAACAGGCCAACGATATGGATGTTTTTTAAAGCTTTTCTCAGAAATTTTTATCCAGGCGGAGCCATAAGGTCTGTTTTCATAACGCCATCTCCTTTCCTCTTTCACAACTTCCCTCTGTGTTATCAAACTTATTTCCTGAATTGAAAATTCAAGCATCCTATCTGATTCAAGCCATAAAGCAAGCTCCAGATAATTTGAGGGGAGCACCTCGTAATAATTCGTTTTGTCCTCGGTTGTATAGGCATTATCATAACCGCCGGCTTGAGATATATATTTATCAAATTCACCACGTTTAACATTTTTTGAACCATCAAACATTAAATGCTCAAAAAGATGAGCAAATCCAGTTTTATCCGGTTTTTCGTTTTTTGACCCAACATGATAACATACATTCACAGCAACAATCGGTGTGGAGTGATCCTCATGAAGTATGACATGAAGTCCATTTTCAAGTGTAAATTCAACGAAATCAATCTTCCCTTCACTTTGCGGGAAAAGTTCAACAGGTTTCAGAAAAACATTTAACATAAATAGAAAGACGTTTAGTTTTAGAATTTTCATCGGTTTAAACAAATTTTATTTTGAAGCACGTTGTTCCTTGGGAAGATAATGAAGAACAACTGAATTTTCAGGTTTAAGGTATTTATTTGCTGATTCACGAATATCCTCACGAGTTATTGCAAGAATTTTGTCAAGCTCTTGGTTTATCTCATTCGTGTTTTTATGAATCACATAATAATGGGCAAGTTGATCTGCTTTTTGCAAGATCGTTTGATAACCACTTATCACTTGTGATTCCGTCTGATTTTTCGCCTTTTGAAGTTCTCGCTCAGATACAAGCTCATTATGAATCCTTTCAATTTCTTCCCATATTTCCCGCTCAACCTCTTCAGGTGTATGTCCAATTGAACAATACGCATCTATCTTGAAAACACCGGCATCTTCCATACCTATTGCATAAACATTAACATTTTGAGCAATTCTTTTTTCATAAACAAGCTTTTGATAAAGCCGTGAGCTTCTGCCTGAACCGAGTATGTTTGCAAGAAGATCAAGCGCATAAAAATCTTTTTCTCCATCTCTTGGAACTTTAAAAGCAATAAACACGGCTGGCAATCTTATGTTATCATAAATCGTATCCCGCACTTGTTGTGTCAATGGAGGCTCAAAAATGTTAGGTCTTTTTATCTCATATCTCCCTCTTGGAATATCACCAAAATACTTCTCAACAAGTTTCTTCGTCTTTTCAACATCAATATCACCAGCTATTACAAGGACAGCATTGTTCGGGACATAGTAGGTATCAAAAAATCTTTTAACTTCCTCAAGGGTTGCTGCGTTAAGATGTTCCATGTATCCAATTACAGGCCATCTATATGGATGCTCCTTAAAGAGCCGTTTAAATGTCTCCTCCCACTGCGTCCCATAAGGGCGATTATCAACACGCCATCTCCTTTCTTCCTTGACAACTTCACGCTGATTGTCAAGATTTTCTTGGTTGACATTTAAACTCATCATCCTACGGGCTTCATGTTATTTTACATGAGGATCATTCATCGCCAATTGTTGCGGTTGATATTTGGTATTATGTTGGTTCAAAGAACGAGGATCCGAATAGAACTGGGTTTGCTCATTTGTTTGAGCACATGATGTTTCAAGGTTCTGCAAATGTAAAGAAGGCTGAACATATGGCGTATATTCAAAAAGCTGGTGGAACCTTCAATGGCTCAACGAACTGGGATAGGACAAATTATTTTCAAGTTGTCCCATCAAATCAACTTGAACTTGTTTTATGGCTTGAATCCGA